>NZ_JAKUFX010000121.1:0-17109 GCF_022663635.1 Bacillus cereus group sp. BfR-BA-01356
GAGGTGACTTGCTCAGAACAGGAGGGCATTGGAGCTCCTGACGAAGAGGCGTTCTTTGCCTCACAGGAAGGCGCGAAATGACCGACTGGTCTAGTCACCGGAGCTGGATATTAATTAAAAGCGGAGGTGACTTGCTCAGAACAGGAGGGCATTGGAGCTCCTGACGAAGAGGCGTTCTTTGCCTCACAGGAAGGCGCGAAATGACCGACTGGTCTAGTCACCGGAGCTGGATATCACTAAAAGCACAAGCGGCTCGTTTAGAACAAGAGCCATATCTCAAACAAAGGCCCTATTACTTCACCGTAATAGGGCCTTTTATTTACAAGAGTTCATAATTTGTTCAAATTAATTCCAGCAAAAGGGTTGATTTATAGAGATTACTAGATTATAATGATTATAAATTAGTAATTGATATCACATAACAACTCAAAAGGAGATTGATCATAATGAACAAACAAGTAATCGAAGTATTAAACAAACAAGTAGCAGACTGGAGCGTTTTATTCACAAAACTTCACAACTTCCATTGGTACGTAAAAGGACCTCAATTCTTCACATTACACGAGAAATTCGAAGAACTTTACACAGAATCAGCTACTCACATCGATGAAATTGCAGAACGTATTTTAGCAATTGGCGGCAAACCAGTAGCAACAATGAAAGAATACTTAGAACTATCTTCTATTCAAGAAGCAGCATACGGAGAAACTGCAGAAGGGATGGTCGAAGCAATCATGAAAGACTACGAAATGATGCTAGTCGAACTGAAAAAAGGCATGGAAATCGCTCAAGACTCTGACGATGAAATGACATCTGACCTACTACTAGGCATCTACACAGAACTAGAAAAACACGCTTGGATGCTACGTGCGTTCTTGAATCAAGAATAGACTTTAAAGCAGAAGCGGCTCGTTTAGAGTCGCTTTTTTATGTAATGGTCGCACTTAACGGTACACGAAATTATATCAACGATTTTTCAAATATATCGATCATAACTCGCAATATATCAACGATTTTTTCATTATATCGATCATTACCCGCAATATATCAACGATTTGACAAAGGATATCGATTTGCCGACAAATCACGACAATATCAGCGCCCCTCTCCCCTACTTTTATCAATATATTACAATCTCATCTATGTTAAAATATAGGAAACACCCTTTAGCTTTTCCAAATTCATCATTTACTACTTAAATGACGGGAGTGGTTCAGTTGAAAGACTACTTAATTAGAGCATTTTTTGCGTTAATAACAGTTGGGATTCTCTTACTTATAGCTAATATTTTCAATATACGTGTCGAGGTTAAGGACTATGCTTTCCTCGTTGTCGCAGCAATTGGTGGCGGCTGGGGTGGCTGGTACCTGTATAAAAAACAAAGCAATCAAAATGATAATGGCATTCCAAAGTAATATGGAATGCCTCTTTTATTGCCTTCTGTAATAAATAATGAAATTCAGACCGCTAATACAACCAATCGCAATAAACATACAAAACGATTGTGGATCTCCACCTAGATTATAATCATCAACGATAAATCCGGACATAAACAACGTTATCGCGGAAACACCGATACACAATACCGAGATAAACCAAAGCGAAAATTCATTAATCAACTCTTTCTTCTGTCTCAAAACAATTAGCATAACAAGAATAGATGCTGCTAAAATACTTTTAAAAACCGGACGTAAATATACGAATTCCTCCATCTATTTCTCCTTTCCCAAAAACATTACATCTAAACATTAACATATTTAACCAAATTAAAAACGCATGCCGTCTTACATTAAAACGACATGTGTTTCCGTATTTGCTATGATAGTTGCTTCCACTTCGTTCCCAAAACAGGACGCTCATAATTTTGGATTGCATGAATTAGTTTATCTGCTGTCTCAGCTGAAACGATCAATTCTTTATTCGATGGATTCATAAATCCTTCTTCCGCTGCACGTTCAACCATTTGCAAAATTGGTCCGTAAAAACCTTTTATGTTTAATAAACCAACCGGCTTATTATGTATACCAATTTGTGACCAACATACAACTTCAAATAGTTCTTCAAACGTTCCGTATCCGCCTGGAAGCGCGATAAAAGCATCCGCAAGCTCTGCCATTTTCGCTTTACGTTCGTGCATTGTTTCTACTTCAATTAATTCTGTTAATCCTGTATGTACAATTTCTCCTCGAAATAGACCGCGCGGCATAACACCTGTTACACATCCACCTAAACGAAGAACTTCGTTTGCTACTTCTCCCATTAATCCAACGCATGAACCACCGTATACGAGCTCATACTCGTTCTCAACAAACATTTTACCTAACTGAATTGCCTGCTCTTTGAATTCTGGTCTCTCCCCTAAATTAGAACCTGCAAACACACAAATCTTTCTCATTCCTACACCCCGAAACTATATATTGTTATGATACAATGAACATTGTACAACATATTGAGGAGATGAGGAAGAAATGGATATCGTTGCATTTCAAAGATGGGTTGAGGAATTTTACGAAAAACGAAGCTGGTCACAGTATAATGCCTTTATTCGCTTAAATTTCTTAACCGAGGAAGTTGGGGAAGTTTCACGAGTCGTTCGTGCTATTGAAATTGGCCGCGATCGCCCTGATGAAGAGGCGAAAACAGAAGAAGAGCTAAAACAAGAACTAAAAGAAGAACTTGGCGATGTACTATCTAACCTTATTATTCTTTCGCAAAAATATGATTTAGACTTACAAGACATTATGGACGCACACGTCACAAAGCTTTCGAAAAGGTTCGAAGTATCTAAATGAGAATATTATCAATTATGGTATAATATTCTTGTCACAATACTAAGGGGGATTTTATGTTATCAAAAAAATTGCACGACGCATTAAATGAACAAATGAACTTTGAATTTTATTCTGCCCATGCTTATATGGCAATGGCTGCTTACTGTACAGCTGAGAGCTATGATGGATTCGCTAACTTTTTCCTTGTACAAGCTGAAGAAGAACGTTTCCACGCAATGAAGCTTTACAACTATATTAATGACCGCGGAGAGCGCGCTATTATTACTGGATTTGATAATCCGAATAACGAATACGAATCTGTATTAAACGCTTTTGAAGTCGCACTTGAGCACGAGCGTGAAGTAACGAAACGTATTTATAACTTATCTGATATCGCTTGGGACGAGCGTGAACATGCAACAATTACATTCTTAAAATGGTTCGTTGACGAACAAGTTGAAGAAGAAGCTTCATTCGATAGCATCATTCAAAAATTAAAACGTATTACAAGCGATTCAAACGCACTGTTTATGCTAGATGCTGAATTAGAGAAACGTACATTTACGCCTCCAGCTGAATAATACTTTTAATCACCTTAATGAATGGATTAAGGTGATTTTTTAATTTGTTCTTTTCTAAGCTCAATAACCTTAGCCATATCCTTCTTATAAAGCCCTGCAACCTTTTCAACAAAATCACTATGAGTAAAAGTACCCTCTCCCTCTTCTACTATGTTTAAGTACCCATGTGTAAATTTCAAAAATGCTCTAGCATCTTCTCCAGTTAAATGATTAATGTTATCTATAACCTCATCAAGTTCCTTTAAAATACCCTGTTCTTTCAACCTAATTCCTCCTCTCTATATTATTTATCATACAAAAACAAAAAAGTCGTTCATCCCTCTAAGCGAGAGATAAACGACTTCTTTATTATTTATTAAAGCATAACCCCAACGATAATCGCTGATAATATACTTACTAACGTTGCACCGTATACAAGTTTTAAACCGAATGATGATACAACGTTTGCTTGTTTGCCATCGATACTCTTCGTTGCACCTGCGATAATTCCGATAGATGAGAAGTTCGCAAATGATACAAGGAAGATAGATAAAATACCTACTGTACGAGCTGATAAATCACCAGCTACTTTACCAAGATCAAGCATTGCAACGAATTCGTTCGTTACTAATTTTGTTGCCATAATTTGTCCTGCTTGTAGCATCTCTGATGTTGGAATACCCATTACAAATGCTAATGGTGAGAAGATGTATCCTAAAATGCTTTGGAATGTGATTCCGAAAATTGAATCAAATACACCGTTAATTGCTGTAATTAATGCTACGAAACCGATTAACATCGCCGCTACTGTTACAGCGATTGAAAAACCAAGCATAATATATTCGCCTAACATTTCAAAGAATGTTTGTTTCTTGTCTTCTTGTAATTCTAAAATATCGTCTTCTTCTTTTACTTCATATGGATTAATGATATGAACGATAATGAATCCACTGAATAAGTTTAATACAAGTGCTGTTACTACATATTTTGGATCAATCATTTTCATATAAGAACCGACGATTGACATCGATACTGTAGACATTGAAGATGCACAAAGTGTGTATAAACGATTTTTCGGTAATTTGCTTAGTTGATCTTTTACTGTAATGAATACTTCCCCTTGACCAACGATTGCAGCTGCTACCGCATTATATGATTCTAGTTTTCCTAAACCGTTAACTTTACTTAATAGGAAACCGACTGCACGAATGATAATCGGTAAAACTTTAATATGTTGCAGGATCCCGATTAATACTGCTAAGAAAATAATCGGTAATAATACTGTTAAGAAGAATGGTGCTTGTCCATCGTTTGCTAGACCACCAAATACGAAATTAACCCCAGCTTCCGCAAATTTTAAAATAGCGCCAAATCCATCTGCGATCCCTTTTACTAATACGAATCCGACCTTTGTATTTAGTAAGAAATACGCAAGTACCAATTGAATGACAAGCATAAGTGCAATTGGTTTATATTTAATTTTCTTACGATCTGAACTAATAAGGAAACCTAGTACAAACACTACAAGTAAACCGACTAGAAACATTACGAACTTCATATGTGAATCCTCCACTTCTCCCACGAGTTATTGGTCGTATAACGTATAACGAATGACGTCTGACCATTGTTGTTAAAAAAATTTAAAACCCCTAAAACTATTCAACTGTCATCTAAAATCAGTAAGCGTTTACATAAATTGCAATTTATAAAAGGTAGCTTCTTCTCTCCTACCATACTTGAAAGTCTGAAATTGATACCACCTACAAATCAAATTGTAAGCGTTATCTAGATGAAATGCAATATAAATTTTAAAAGATTTTCATATGTTAATATATTCCTAATTAATTGGTTTTTTCATGTAAATTTACCATAAAAATAGCCCTAGCTATGAGCTAGGACTATCCTTTTTTACCCCGATTGGTGAGGGCTAATAATGAGCGGGGATAAAGCCACCCCATTCATTAAAGTTTCACTTTATAACATAACACCAACGATAATCGCTGATAGAATACTTACTAATGTCGCACCGTACACAAGGCGTAGACCGAATGATGATACAACATTTGATTGATTTTCATCGATACCTTTTGTTGCACCTGCAATAATTCCGATAGATGAGAAGTTCGCAAATGATACAAGGAATACAGAAAGAATACCAACTGTACGAGCCGATAAATCACCAGCTACTTTTCCAAGATCAAGCATCGCAACAAACTCGTTTGATACTAATTTTGTTGCCATAATTTGTCCCGCTGTGACCATCTCAGCTTGTGGGATTCCCATTACGAATGCTAATGGTGAGAAAATATATCCTAAAATAGCTTGGAATGTAATACCGAACATGGAATCAAACAAGCTATTGATTGCTGTAATTAATGCTACGAAACCGAGTAACATAGCTGCTACTGTAATCGCAATCGTGAAACCAAGCATAATGTACTCGCTCAGCATTTCAAAGAATGATTGTTTTTTCTTATTTTCTAATTTCAGTGTATCTTCTTCTTCTGTAATATCGTACGGGTTAATAATATGAATAATAATGAAACCACTAAATAAATTTAATACAAGTGCTGTTACTACATATTTCGGTTCGATCATTTTCATATAAGAACCAACGATTGACATCGACACTGTCGACATAGAAGATGCACATAATGTATATAAACGATGTTTTGGGATTTTACTTAATTGATCTTTTACTGTAATAAATACTTCTGCTTGTCCAACAATGGCAGCTGCTACTGCGTTATATGATTCTAGTTTTCCTAGACCATTCACTTTACTTAACAACGTACCAATAGCACGAATAAATATCGGTAAAATTTTAAAGTGTTGCAGAATTCCGATTAAAACCGCAAAGAATACGATTGGTAATAACGCTGTTAAGAAGAATGAAACCTCTCCTTTATTAACAAGACCACCAAATACGAAAACGATTCCAGCTTCCGCATATCCAAGAAGTGCGCCAAATCCATCTGAAATTCCTTTTACTAAAATATAACCAACTTGCGTATTTAATAAGAAATAAGATAATGCTAGCTGAATAATAAGCATAATTGCGATTGGTTTATACTTAATCTTCTTTCGATCGGCACTTATAAGAAAACCGAGTACAAATACAACGAGTAATCCTACAAGGAACATAACAAACTTCATTAATAAAATCCTCCATTTAACTCTTCATTAACGTTGAACGTCTGACCATTCAAAACAAGAAATAATCCGAACTTTCCATTTCCCCTCCAAAATCTTCAATCGGATAGAAAAGATCATAAAACCTCTTATTTCAAAGGCATTTTCCATTCTAACATAAATCACAACTCATATCCGCACTTTTCTTAAAAAAATACATTTTATTATGAACCATTCATGAATGTTCGTCTTTTTCATTATAAAGCGAAACTTTAATGAGCAGGAGTTTCACTTCACACAAATAGCTGAACCAACAAAAAATGAGCATCAAGTTTCACTTGATGCTCACCTCATTATACTGCTTTTTCTTTATCAGCTACCGCTGGCTTATCCCAACACTCTGTATTGTTCAAACCTGGAATAGACTCCGCATAAAAGACTGGATCTTTCCCTTGTTTCTTTTGCTTAATATAATCTGATAACGCTGCGAAAGCGTACTTAGAAAGGAATACAATTGCTACTAAGTTAATAACAGCCATAATTCCCATAAATAAATCTGCTAAATCCCAAACGATTTGAATTGTCGCTACAGACCCTAGCATAACCATACCAAGTACAGCAATGCGGTATGCATTTAATAGCACTTTACTTCCATTTAAGAATTCAATATTTGTTTCACCATAGTAGTAGTTACCTACTAATGAACTGAACGCAAACAAGAAGATCGCAACTGCTACAAATATAGAAGCCCATGGACCGATATGTTGACTTAACGCCTGCTGCGTTAATTGAATTCCATTTAAATCAGCTGCATTATGCACATCTGATAAAAGAATAATAAATGCTGTACAACTACAAATTAATAATGTATCAGTAAATACCCCTAAAGTTTGAATGAAACCTTGTTTAACTGGGTGCGTTACGTTTGCAGTCGCTGCTGCGTTCGGCGCACTACCCATACCTGCTTCATTTGAGAATAACCCACGTTTTACCCCTAATAAAATCGCAGCTCCTAATCCTCCGCCTACTACTTCTTTAATTCCGAAAGCATGTAAGAAAATTTCTTTAAATACATATGGAATTGCCGTAATGTTTGTTACAACAACGAATAATGCCACTGCTACATAAATAATTGCCATTACTGGAACTATCATTTCAACCGCGCGAGCAATTCGTTTTACTCCGCCGAAAATAATAACCGCAAGTAAACCAGCCATAACAAGACCTACTAATCTGCTATCTGTTTTAAATGCACCATCAAAGGCAGCTGCTACAGTATTAGACTGTACAGCGTTAAAAATCAATCCGAAACTTACTGTTATTAGAACAGAGAACACAACACCTAACCAGCGTTTATTTAAACCCTTTTCCATATAATACGCTGGGCCCCCACGGAATGCATTCCCATCTTTTACTTTATAAATTTGCGCTAATGTGCTCTCTACAAATGCAGAAGCACCCCCAATTACCGCAATTAACCACATCCAAAATACTGCTCCTGGACCACCTGCTGAAATCGCAATAGCTACACCAGCTAAGTTACCAGTACCTACACGAGAAGCTGTACTCATACAAAACGCTTGGAATGATGATACGCCGCTCTTCTCTTTTTGCGCTTTCCTCGTTTTCGAGCTTGCTCCATCCCCAAGCAAACGAATCATTTCACCGAAGTAACGAACTTGGACAAATTTCACACGAAATGAAAAATAGAGCCCTAACCCAATTAACATCGCAATAATGACATATGACCAAAGGATATTATTTACATCCCCAATTACCCTAGCTAAAAAATCCATATTTGTATTGCCCCCTCTTCCTAACAATAAGAAAATTATATTCTAAAAACTTTAAGTAATCAAGAACTTTATGTAAGGTTTTATGACATCAGTATGTTAACTATCTTAACATACGTGTTTTTTTCATAAAAATATAGCTATTACATGCATTTATCCAATACTCAATCACTTATCCTCTTCAACCAGTCATACTTTTAAAACAGCACGTTCCCCAAAAATAACGAGAGGAACAAATAAAAAAAGTTATATTAATAACTACCTCTCACCCTTTTCATCATTTACTACAACAAAAAAGGCGAGCATCGAATTCAACTCGATGCTCGCCTTTTCATTTACACTGCTTTTTCTTTATCTGTTACCGCTGACTTATCCCAACACTCTGTATTCGTTAAACCAGGAATAGAATCTGCACTGAAGACTGGATCTTTCCCTTGTTTCTTTTGCCTTACATAGTCTGCTAATGCTGCATACGCAAATCGGCCAAGAAGTGTAATCGCAATTAAGTTCGTGATTACCATTAGACCCATAAATAAGTCTGCCATATTCCATACAACTTGAAGCGTCGCAACAGAACCGAATAATACCATTCCAACTACCGCAATACGGTAAATTGTTAACCACGTTTTGCTTTGCTTAATGAATTCAATATTTGTTTCACCATAATAGTAGTTTCCTAGAAGTGAACTAAATGCAAATAAGAAAATAATAATCGCTAAGAAACTGCTCGCCCATGGGCCAATTTGTGAACTTAATGCATTTTGTGTTAATTCAATACCTTCTAAATTCGTTGCTTTATACGCACCAGAACATAGTACGATAAATGCTGTTGATGTACACACTAAGAATGTATCTACTAATACTCCAATCGTTTGAATAAAACCTTGTTTTGCTGGATGCGTTACATCAGCTGTTGCTGCCGCGTTCGGCGCACTACCCATACCTGCTTCGTTCGCAAATAATCCGCGCTGGATACCATATTTCATCGCAGCACCGATACCACCACCTACAGCTGAATCTAAACCGAATGCACCTTTAAAGATTTCCGTAAACACATCTGGTATTAAATAGAAGTTTTTAATGACAACAAAAATAGCTACTGCAATATAAATAAGTGCCATTGGCGGAACAATCATTTCCGACATACGTGCAATACTTTTTACACCACCAAAAATAATAACCCCAACTAATGCAGCTAATACAATACCAACAATATAACGCTCTAAGCCAAATGCATTTTCAAACGCTAATGTTACTGTATTTGCTTGTACTGAGTTGAAAATTAAACCGTAACTAATTGTAATCAGAATAGAGAACCAAATCCCCATCCAACGTTTATTTAAACCTTTTTCCATATAATAAGCAGGACCACCACGGAAGCCACTGCCATCTTTTATTTTATAAATTTGCGCAAGCGTACTTTCTACGAAACTTGAAGACGCACCGATAATCGCAATAACCCACATCCAAAATACAGCCCCAGGTCCTCCCATAGAAATAGCTAACGCTACACCAGCTAAGTTCCCGATACCAATACGAGCTGCAGAACTCATACAAAATGCTTGGAACGATGATACGCTGCCCTTTTTACGTGTCTTGCCAGTTAGTCCATCACTCATTAAACGAATCATTTCCCCTAAATGAGTAAGTTGTACGAATTTTAATTTAATAGAAAAATAAAGCCCTAAACCAATTAACATTGCAATAAGAATATATGACCAAAGAATCGTATTTGTTGATGAAATAAATTGCTCTAAAATATTCATACAATTAACCCCTCCTTTTCTCCATAAAACGAATTATATTTAAAAAACATTCAAAAATCAACATTTTTCGACAATTTGCAATTTCCAAATATTAGCCAGGTTCACAGTAACAATATCTTTATGACTGACTACCCTCCCTCTAACTGTGCATACTAAAACAAAAAATAAATTCACAAACAACCCTATTGACAAAAATGCCAACCTGTAACTATAATGATTACAACAGGTTGTAACAAACCTAATTACAACAAATTCATTTACTTTCAGATATACACTTTAACAAAACACTTTGGAGGGATTTATTATGAAAATCGGAATTATCGGAGCAACTGGTAAAGCAGGAAGTCGTATTTTAAAAGAAGCATTGGATCGCGGACATGAAGTAACTGCAATCGTAAGAAACGCTGCAAAAATTACAGAAGACAATGTAAAAGTTTTAGAGAAAGACGTATTTTCTCTTACATCTAACGACTTGCAGGCATTTGACGTAGTTGTAAATGCATTCGGTGCTCCAGCAGGCGAAGAACACCTTCACGTAGATGCAGGAAACGTACTTATTGAAGCGATGAAAGGTGCACCAAATACAAAATTACTTGTAGTTGGAGGCGCTGGAAGCTTATTTGTAGACGAAGAGAAAACAACACGTGTATTTGAGACACCAGGTTTCCCGAAAGAATACCTTGCAACAGCTCAAAACCAAGGTAAAAACTTAGAAATTCTGCAACAAACAAACGACATCACTTGGACATTCATCAGCCCTTCTGCACTATTTGCATTAGGAAAACGTACTGGTTCTTACAAAGCTGGCAAAGACAATCTTCTTGTGAACGCAAAAGGTGATAGCTACGTAAGTTACGAAGACTTCGCAGTTGCAGCACTTGATGAAATAGAAAACCCAAAACACGTAAATGAACGCTTCACAGTAGTTTCTGAAGCTGAATAATAAAAAAAGCTCGTAAAACATTATGTTTTACGAGCTTTTTCTTATTATTGCACTTGCTCTAATCCATTTTGAGTAATCTTAAAGGATATTTCTTGCCCCTTCATCGCATCCTCTTTTTTAAATAACTCATTCTTTTTGTACCAATTCAAACGACTCGGTTCCGCATGGTATACTTTCAGTACATCTCCATACTCAAATGCCGTTCCATTTACTTGCCCAGCAAAATTCTTTGAAGTCTCTTGTCCTTCTGCCGTTACATGCTTTTTCTCTTTTCCATTTTTATCATAAATCGTAAGTCCTATATACTGTTCATTTACAAAACGATAATGTATTTCATCATCGGTAAATGTCGCATGTAATTTCTTTTCTTCATGATTTAACGTAACGATTGAACGCGTTACATTAGCCACACCTTGGTATACTAGACTATCTCCATACGTCACTTTTAATGAAACTTCTGTCACTTTCTTATTCCCAAAGCGATCTTTCGTTTCTACTTTTACCTTTTGTTCGCCAATTTTTGTTGTATTTGGTTTTTCTACAAATCCAATTACTTCTCCGTCTTTTACTTGAACAAAGTTTTTTGCATCTAATTTTTCAGCGCTTGTTCCGATTACTACTTTTTGCGGTACAGTTGTTATTTCTTGCTTAGCTTCCATTCTTTCAAAGCCGTTTTCAGTAATTTTGAAGACTAGTTCCTTTATCTCTTTATTCTTTCCTTCTCCCGCATATACACCTTTTTTGTACCAGTGTAAGCGTGAAGATTCAGCATGATACACTTTCACCACATCTCCATATTCAAACGCTAGTCCGTTTATTTCCTTAGCAAAAGCTTCTGTACTCTCCAGACCTTTTACCTCTATATTTTTCTTCTCTTTTCCCTCTCTGTTGTACAGGGTGAATTCAAAATACTTTTCATCTTCAAAGTAATCATGAATCAAATTACTTGTATCTGTCGCACTCATTTTTTTCGCATCATGATGTAACGTTACAATTGATTTCATATCGTCACCACCATAGCTTAACCCATATACAAGTAAGCTATCTCCATATGTAACTTCTAGGGGAACTTCCGTGACTTGCTTATTTCCAAAACGATCTCTTGTTTCTACTTTTACTTTTTGTTCACCAATTTTTGTTGTAATCGGTTTTTCTACAAACCCGATTACTTCTCCCTCTTTTAATTGAACAAAATCTTTTGCCTGTAATTGTTCAACATTCGTTCCAATTATCACCTTTTGTGGTACTGCCGTTACTTCTTGCATAGCTTCCATTCTCTCGAAACCTTGCTCCGTAACTTTAAAGACTACATCATGAACACCATACTCCGTATCCACCAGTTCGTTCTTTTTGTACACTTTAAATCTATCAAATTCTCTTTGGTATACTTTTACTACATCGCCGTATTCAAAGGCCATTCCATTAAATTGTTCTGCAAATACTTTCGTATTCTCCGATGCTCTTACCGATAAAGCTTTCTTCTCTTTTCCATCTTTATCATATACAGTCATCCCCATATACTTCTCATCTGCAAATGAAGTATGCATTGGACCTTCTGAATCTGTTATACTAAATTTCTTTTCTTCATGATTTAATGTAACAATCGATTTAATATTCGTTCCGCCGTGCCATGTACCGAAGAACATAATGCTATCTCCGTAAATTACTTCTACAGGAACTTCTGTCACTTTTTTATTACCAAAGCGATCTTTCGTTTCTACTTTTACTTTTTGTTCACCGATTTTCGTTGTATTCGTTTTTTCTACAAAACCTACTACTTCTCCATCTTTCATCTGAACAAAGTCTTTTGCATTTAATTTTTCAGCATCTGTCCCGATTACTACTTTTTGCGGTACTGGCGTTACTTCTTGCAACATATCCATTCTCTCGAAACCTTTATCTGTCACTTTGAAGAATAGTTCTTTTGTCCCTTTTTTTTCACCTTGGCCAGTAAAGTTATTATTTTGATACCATTTCAAGCGATTTGGTTCTGTATGGAATACTTTCACTACATCCCCATACTCGAACTGCATACCATTTACTTGCTTCGCAAAGTTCTTTGAAGTTTCTTGTCCCTCTGCTGTTACATGTTTTTTCTCTTTTCCTTCTCCATCGTATAACGTGATCCCCATGTATAGCTCTTTATTAAAATACTCATGAATTTCTCTATCCATATCAGTTGCATGGAATCTCTTCTCTTCGTGCTTTAAAGTTACAATTGAAGCAATATCATCGCCATATCCTACATATGCAATACTATCTCCATAAACCACTTCTAATGGCACTTCCGTTACTTGCTTATTTCCAAAACGATCTTTCGTTTCTACTTTTGCTGTTTGTTTTCCGACTTTTGATGTAGTTGGTTTTTCTACAAAGCCAATTACTTCTCCTTCTTTCACTTCAACAAAGTTTTTCGCTTCTAGCTTTTCTACTTCTGTTCCGACTACTACTGTTTGTGGCTTTGCTGCTACTTCTTGAAATGATTTTACTCTTTCAAATCCATTTTCAGTAATTTTGAAGAATAATTCTTTTATTTCTTTATTTTTTCCTTCTCCCACATATAAACCTTTTTGATACCAATGTAAACGTGAAGACTCTGCATGGTATACTTTCACCACATCTCCATATTCAAATGCTAATCCATTTAATTCCTTGGCAAGAACTTCTGTATTCTCCAAGCCTTTTACCGCTACATTTTTCTTCTCTCTTCCTTCTGTATCGTACAGTGTGAACTCAAAATACTTTTCATCTTTAAAGTAATCGTGAATTAAATTTTTGTATTTGTTGCACTAAATTTTTTCGTACCATGATGTAGAGTTACGGTTGACTTCAAGTCTCCCTCCCTAGTATAGTTCAATCCATATACAAGTAGGCTATCCCCATATCCAACATTCACTACAACCGGAATTAAATTCCTATTTCCTTTTCTATCTATAATTTCTACTTTTACAGTTTTTTCTCCAACTTCAGGCTTATCTTGCATAATCACACCTGTTGTCTTTACACCTTCTCCTAAATTCTGTACAAGTTCCTTTGCTTTTTCCTCATCATATGTAGTACCGATTACCACATTTTGTATTTTTTCATTATTTGGCTCGCCATATGGAGCTTCATATACCTCAATTTGTTTTTCACGAATTGGATTGCTATCTGTAGATAACCAAATTTCTTTTTCTAATTTTGGTAAATTTAATTTTTCAATCTTTTCTCTTGTAGCATCATTTGCAATTAATCCCCATTTATCAAAGAAAGGAATTAAATTTTGTCCTGCCACTTTTGACGTCATATAAATAAACATCTGCTTTTTCTCTTCATCAGATTTAGGCATTTCTGTATCATGTAATAAACGATACATTTGATGTAAATTCGGATAGAATTGCTCCCCATAAGCTAAACGTAACTGCCAAAACATAACTAATTTCTCGAATTCATCCATCTTCTCTTGTGCATCCGGTTTACCTAAATAAGCAAATGCAGCTTCATAGTGCCCCTCTTGCTCTAACCTTGTTTTATGCCCGAACGTAGTTTGAACTGCCAAAGAATAAATATTAACGGTTACTTCTCCAAGTCCATCCCATAACCAAGTGTCTTGTTGATGTTGATGTCCAACTTCATGCCAAGGCCCCCATCCATCATTAGTTAACTCTTCTAGATTTAGTACTGACTCTAAATTGCCTTTACTATAAGCTGTTCGATAATAAGTCGCATACATATAATCGTCTGTATACCAGTCTTCAACAAAATGAATGGAATGTTTACCTTGATTCGCAACACCCGCACCATCTTTTGATAAACCTGATATCTTATGTTCTATATTAATTATTTCATCGTGCTTCTTTAATAATGCAGCTGGATCTTCTTGCTTCAAATGTTCTGCCACAGTTTCAGGATGCATAGTTAATAAACTATTTTCTCCCTTCATTTCTATTGCATATGGATCAGGGTTCTCTGCCAACATACGCTTCCAATCTTTTGTCGTATGCTTTCCTAAAATAAATAAAGGGTTTGGTGTACCACCTTTTTTCACTTTAACGACTACTTCTCCTGTGTTGTGATAATTATAAAAGTATAATAGTCCCCCATTTGAAGAAGAAATTTTATTCTCACCAGGATTTAAATTAAATTGTTTAGGTTCTTCTTTCTCATAAGAATATGTACCAATATAAGCCTTAATCTGTTGAGTCCCTTCTACTTGAATAACTACTTCTTCACCTGGCCTTACATAAATGCCCGTTGGTTCATAAGGAGAAAAACTTATTTGACGCTGATGCAACTCACGCATCCCTTCTACATCACCTTTTGGCAGCAATTGATACACTCGCTCTTCTTGCTGTTTCTCCTTATCTTCAATCGTCACCTCTGCATACACCTTAGGTAATTCAAGTCCATATGGCGTTAATAACGTAGCTAAACAAACACCAGCTACTAATACCCTACTCGTCTTTTTCTTCGACATAATCTGTGTCCCCTGTTCCTTTATTTAGAGAAACTATCCTATATATCCATTTAATAAAAAATCCTATTATTTTTATAAAAACATTTAATGAATAGACTAACACCTCGCGCACCTGTATCTATTACTACCGCATTTCCCTCCATGTATTCGCTTTCTTACATTGTAAAATTTTTATGTAATATGCCCTCCTCACTTCTCTCTATTTGTGATGAGTTCTCTTGCTACATAAAAAAGAGAATAGTAAAAGATATTTTTCAGTATTGTCATCTATACATCTAAAAATAAAAACAGTAATAGCATTTTACATTTTATTCATATATGACCATCTATAGGTAGTTTTTCCAACTGAATTGTACACGCTTTACACTTTGTTTGATAGCCTCTCTAATTAGAATAATGTTACAATTTCGTGAATAAAATCCATTTATTGTAACGTTTAGATTTCTCCATATTTTATTATTTTTAAATACTTTTTCAAACATTAGAATAGTGTTTCACTCGATTAATTATTATCTTAATATACCTTTAAAGAATTCATATGAAAAAGCATTGGCATATACCAATGCTTTTTCATTATCTCTTTTGATTCGGTTTATGCGGTTCATTTGGAGTATATGGCTTATTTGGTTTATTTGGAGCCTCAGCCTTTTTCCAACTTACCGCTAACTCTGGACTTGTTTTTTCTTCACTACGCTCAAGTAATACTACTGCATTTTGAATAGTCGGTGTACCTTTATGCGCAATCCCTTGTAATTTCGTTAAATTTCCTGATACTTTAAAGCTAAATCCACCAGCTGGTGTTTGTTTCGGAATTAAAATGCGGAACTTTTCTCCTACATTAAATTCTGTTTTTGTTTCGCCTTTTTCATTTGCACATTTCACGCCCGCTGGTGCACCTGTTGCTTGCACTTTATACGTTCCGCTTTTTGCATTTGTTTCTACTGTATATAAGCCTGTTTCAAAGAAATCATTTTTCAAGACTGCTTCTTGTTCTTCTGTAGGAGTTACACTCATCGTAATTTCTTGTAGTTCTTCACTAGCACTTGCTTTTGCAACGATATCTTTCGTTACCTTTTCTACATTTTTATTACGGAAATCTAAATCATTAATATCGATTTGTTTTAACGCATTCCACACTGCAAGCTGCGTTGCGTAATGCGCCTCTCTCCAATCAGATACACCTAATTCTTGTGGACTCTTTTGTGGATATCCATTCAATAGTACACGGTACACATTAATATCCACTTTCCCCATTTCCGGTAAATCTTGACCGCTTGGAGATTTCAAATCTACATTTAAGCAAAAAGCAATTTTGCCATCTGCCGTTTTAATAAGCTCTGTTCGAATTGGCTTCTTCTTGGACTTACTATAACTCCAATCCATTTGATACTTTGTATGGTCCATCACTTCTGCGAATGCTTTTTGAAGTGGGAATAACACAAATAAAACACTTAAAAACATAGCTAAAAGTTTGAACGATTGCTTTATATTCATGTTTACAGCCCCTTAATAACAAACTTAATACTAAGTAGTATTTATTTAGAAACTATTTTTATGCACAAAAAAAGAGTGCTTTTATGGTCATCTCCCTGTCAAGTAGACAGTAATAAAAAGAGTATTATGCCACGGCCTTTTCCCGATATTCTATCGGGGAAAGGCCGTGAAGTTTTTCTTGGAATCTTTCTGTA
>NZ_JAKUFX010000122.1:0-16661 GCF_022663635.1 Bacillus cereus group sp. BfR-BA-01356
GGAGGTGGTCGGCAACACTCTATCTACAAATTTAAGTATCTCATAAAAATAGATACTCTTGGGTTTATAGGTACATCCCGTCCCTAAAAAACCTAACTTAATCATACGAGGTGGTGAGAAATTGGGTTTAAGAGATAGGTTTTCAAATTTTTTAATTAGACAAGCTGAAAAACGTGGTATGTTCGAAGACATTTTTAATAATGTTGTTCGTTACGGCGGTAGATATGCAGGTGATGATAATATCTTGGAATCTAGTGATGTTTATGAATTGCTACAAGATATAAGTAATCAAATGATGTTGGCTGAGATTGTTGTGGAAGACAAAGATGGTAAAGAAATTAAAAATGATTCAGTTCTCAAGGTTTTAAAGAATCCAAACAATTATCTTACACAATCTGAATTCATTAAATTAATGACGAATACCTATTTACTCCAAGGTGAAACCTTTCCGGTGTTGGACGGCGACCAATTACATTTAGCATCTAATGTTTATACAGAATTGGATGATAGATTGATAGAACATTTTAAAGTGAATGGTGAAGAAATTCCATCGTTTATGATTCGACATGTGAAGAATATTGGTGCCGATCATCTAAAAGGTAAAGGTATTCTTGATTTAGGTAAGGATACTCTTGAAGGAGTTATGTCAGCTGAGAAAACTTTAACTGACAAGTATAAAAAAGGTGGATTACTAGCGTTTTTACTTAAGTTAGATGCTCATATTAATCCACAAAATGGTGCACAGTCCAAATTAATTAAAAAGATTTTAGATCAATTGGAATCTATCGATGATGCAAGGTCAGTCAAAATGATTCCACTCGGAAAAGGATATTCAATAGAGACGCTTAAAAGCCCGCTAGACGATGAAAAGACCTTAGCATATCTAAATGTATACAAAAAGGATTTAGGTAAGTTTTTAGGCGTAAATGTGGACACATATACGGCCTTGATTAAGGAAGACCTTGAACAAGCAATGATGTATTTGCATAACAAGGCAGTTAGACCAATAATGAAAAACTTTGAAGACCATTTGAGTCTTCTTTTTTTCGGCAAAAATTCGGATAAACGTATTAAATTCAAGATTAATATCCTTGATTTTGTTACTTATAGCATGAAAACAAACATTGCTTACAACATTGTTCGGACAGGAATTACATCACCGGATAATGTAGCAGATATGCTTGGGTTCCCTATGCAAAATACACCAGAATCACAAGCAATTTATATTTCAAATGACTTATCAAAAATTGGTGAGAAACAAGCTACAGATGATTCACTGAAGGGAGGTGATGGAAATGGTAAAGACAAAGGAAACACGGACATTTGACATCACCAAATTAAGTACCAGAGATGCTACGGAAGAACAACCTTCCAAGATAACTGGTTATGCAGCTGTGTTTAATTCAAAAACAACTATTGGTGGATGGTTTGATGAAGTTATTGAACCTGGTGCATTTGCTCGTTCTCTTTCAGAGAATGGTGATATTAGAGCGTTATTCAATCACAATTGGGATAATGTCCTGGGTAGAACTAAAAGCGGTACATTGAGACTAGAAGAGGATGAAAAAGGACTTAAATTCGAAATTGAATTACCTAATACATCTGTTGGCCGAGATTTAGCTGAAAGTATGTCCAGGGGTGACATTAACCAATGCTCATTTGGATTTTGGATAACAGAAGAGAATTGGGATTACAGTGTTGAACCGGCATTAAGGACCATTAAAGAAGTGGAACTTTATGAAATATCGGTTGTTTCAATACCAGCGTATGATGATACCGAAGCATCATTAGTTCGTGGTAAAGATATTCGTAAAGAAGTAGAACAACGAATGAAAATGATTAAACAAATAAATCAAATTTTGGGGGAAAAGTAAAATGAACAAACAATTATTATTAGCATTACAAAAAAGAAATAAAGAAAAATTAGCGGAATTACGTACACAAGTTGAAAATCCTGAATTACGTGCTGAGGATTTAACAGCAATTCAAGAGCAAATTGAAGAAATTAATAAAGAGTTACAAGATGTTGCTGATGAATTAGCAAATCTCGAAGATGATGGTGAAGGTGAAGACGGAAACGAAGATGATGAAGAAGGTGCTGGGGAATCTGGTACTGAAGGTTCTAGTGAAGGCGGAGAAGGTCGTACTGGAAATCCTGAGGGCGGAGAAAATAGAACTGGTTTAACAGCAGAACAACGTCAATCAGCAATGGCAGCTATTGCAACTGGTCTTTCTACTCGAGGTCATAAAACCACTAAAAAGAAAGAAAAAGAAATTCGTTCGGCGTTTGCTAATTTTGTCGTTGGTCGAATTAGTGAAGCTGAAGCACGTTCACTTGGTATCGAAGCTGGGAATGGATCAGTAACTATTCCAGAAGTCATTGCTTCTGAAATTATTACGTATGCTCAAGAAGAAAACTTATTACGTAAATATGGAACAGTTGTAAGAACAGCAGGCGATGTGAAATATCCTGTACTTGTGAAGAAAGCTGATGCAAACGTACGTAAAAAAGAACGCGGTGCATCTGATGAAATCACAGAAACAGCAATTGAATTTGATGAAATTCTATTAAGTCCAGCAGAATTTGATGCGCTTGCTACTGTAACTAAGAAGCTTCTTAAAATGACAGGTGCACCAATTGAACAAATCGTTGTGGATGAGCTGAAAAAGGCTTATGTACGTAAAGAAACAAACTACATGTTTAATGGCGATGACAAAGATAATGAAAATCCTGGAGCATTAGCGAAAAAAGCTGTGAAATACTATGAATCAGAAACAATTGATATTAACGCGGCAGGTTATTCACAAAAGTTATACCAACAATTAGTTAAACTAAAAGGACAACCTGTTACGGAAGTTCTAAAGAAATCGATGTGGATTGTAAACCGTGCGGCATTAACGGTTTTAGAAGGTATGACAGATGTGAACGGTCGTCCGTTATTGCATGAAGCAACAGATGGTGTCGGTTATAAATTACTTGGCCATAAATTAGACTTCACAGATGAAGCAAGTGCAGCTGATCCAACGAAACCAGTATTCTATTTTGGTGATTTCAAAGCCTTCCACATTCAAGATGTTATTGGAGCAATGGAATTACAAAAATTAATTGAGAAGTTCTCTGGTACGAATAAAGTTGGTTTCCAAATTTATAACTTATTAGATGGACAATTAGTTTATTCTCCATTTGAGCCAGCTGTTTATCGTTATGAAGTTGGTGAAGTTAAGCCAGGTGCTTAATATGGAAGATTTAATTGAGAAATTAAAATCTCATATTCATTGGGAAGAGGGCATGGATGATTCTATGCTCTCTTTTTATATCAATCAAGCAAAGACTTATGTAAAGAATGCGACAGGCAAACAGACCGAGTATTTAATTATTATGGTCGCCGGTATTTTC
Source organism: Bacillus cereus group sp. BfR-BA-01356 (assembly GCF_022663635.1). Taxonomy (NCBI): domain Bacteria; kingdom Bacillati; phylum Bacillota; class Bacilli; order Caryophanales; family Bacillaceae; genus Bacillus; species Bacillus cereus group sp. BfR-BA-01356. Next base: position 3,398 of record NZ_JAKUFX010000122.1, read on the forward strand.
TACGATTACAGAGTCGCTGAAAAAGAATTAGAACAAGCTTTAGATGCTTTAACACCGATGTTTGTCCAGGAGGTTTATGCGGATGAAGAGGAAGACGAATAAGCTCAAATGGATGGGTGATTTACTTAAACTAGGGGAGACCATTGATCCAGAAACAGACCGTCCTATTATGGGATATCCATTAGAACGGAAAATTCGATATAACAATATTGGAGTTACGGCCACTGATAAATTCACGACAAAAGATACGAATGAAATTGTAAAGAAAATTGAAGTTCGTATTGATCGGGAGATTGAAAACAATCAAAAGGATTACCGTGTAAAAGTTGCTGGACGTATTTACAATATTGAACGCATTTATGTGAAAGAAGAAGACCGACTAATGGAGGTGTCACTGTCTTATGCAAATTAGTTTTCAAGAGTTACGAGACATTATGAAGAAGTCAGGCATTCCAGTTTATCGTGATAGTGCACCCACAACAGCAAACTATCCTTACATTGTGTATGAATTTGTGAATGAGCAGCATAAGAGAGCTTCTAATAAGGTCCTAAAGGATATGCCGCTTTATCAAATTGCAGTTATCACAAATGGAACTGAAAAAGATTACGAGCCGTTAAAGGCTGTTTTTAATGAAGCAGGCGTGTCCTATTCTCTATTTGATGGAATGGGTTATGACGAGAACGATGACACCATAACGCAATTTATAACGTATGTGAGGTGCATCCAGTAATGGCGTCAAATAATAATGGTTTTGCTGATGCTTTGGAAGATATTAATACATTACTTAGGGTTAATCAAAAGGTAGAAAAACAATTTTTAGAAGAAGCAGCCAATTACTTTATTAGCAAGTTAAAACCAAAAATTAAATTATCCAATAAGAACAAGAAAACACATTTAAGAGAAAGTTTGAAAGTTGTTGTGAAAAATGATCGTGTATCTGTGGAATTTGAAGATGAAGCTTGGTATTGGTATCTATACGAAAATGGCCATAAAAAAGTAAATGGTAAAGGTCGTGTGAAGGGAAAACACTTTGTACAGAATACCTTTGATGCAGAGGGCGACAAGATAGCAGAAATCTTAGCTCAAAAAATAGTAAACAAAATGGGAGGATGATAGAAATGACAAAAGAAAAAGAACTATTGTATCCAGTAGGTATTGAATCATTATATATTGCAATGATGGTTGGTGGAAAAGATACAAAGGCGGAGATTCCTACCTATGAAAAAGAAATTTATCAAATGGATAATATCGTTGAAATTGGTATTGCAGGTAATAGTACAGTAACTCAGAAATGGGCATCTAATAAATTATTTGTTAATGCAAGTAAAAACTCAAAGTACACATTATCTTTAAGCCATGTAGCTTTACCACAAATCGTTAAAGATGCAATTTACGGTTACCTTGCTGAAAAAGGTGTTGTATTCAATAAGGCAACATTAAAAGAGTTTCCAATGTTCGCAGTTGGCTTTGTAGCTCCTTTAAGTGACGGCTCACGTATCGGCCGTTGGTATCCTCGTGTACAAGTTACACCAGGTGAAGAGAAATTTACCACCACAACGGAAGAAGCAGAAATTCAAGATCAAGCGTTAGCCATGGAAGCTACTCCTTTGTTATTCAATGATGTAACAGAAGTAGACTTTTCGGAAGCTCGTTCTTCAGCAACAGGTATTACTGTTGAGGATTTCATGAAACAAGTTATCTGTGATAAGTCGCAATTAGCGGAATTAGGTGGAACTACAGGACAATAAGGAGTGATAATATGGCACGTTTAAGTGATTTAGTTAACGTTGATATAAATTTAAATAAAATTAAAATACAGGGAGTTGAGATTCCTGTTATTTTTACATTTGAATCATTCCCTTATGTGGAAGAATCTTATGGGAAACCATATCATGAGTTTGAAAAAGAAATGAATGATATGTTGGCAAAAGGAGAATTCAGTTTAGGAGAACAAGAAGCAAAGCTGATGCGCTCGTTGATTTATGCAATGGTGCGAAGCGGTGGAACAGAGTGTACACCAAATGAAATTAAAAATGCTATTCCGCTTTATGATGTACCTGGTATTTTCCAAGTAGTATTTGAAATCTTTAACGGTCAAAACTTCCAATTTGAAGATATGGAGAAGTTGAAGAAGGAAAAAAAGTAAAGAACATACTGAATGGAAATGAAGAATCTCAGTCCGAGTTGGATTGGGATTTTTATTTTTATGTCGGTAATACGTTGCTCGGTTTAAGTATGAATGACTTTTGGAAAATCACTCCTAATCATTTTTTGAAGCAATACATTATGCATCTTAGATACAACAATCCTGATGCACTTGAAGAGAAAGCAGTAAAACCACAAAGGGTTTATTTAGATCAGACTCCATTTTATTAAGAAATGAGGTGAAAATATGCCAGGGAATAAAGAAAGAAACGTTGTTCTTAATTTCAAGATGGATGGTCAAGTTCAGTATGCTCAGACATTGAAGCAAATTAACATGGTTATGAATAACGCAGCAAAAGAATACAAGAATCATATTGCAGCAATGGGTCAAGATGCGACAGCGACAGATAAATTAGCAGCCGAAAAGAAAAAGTTAGAAATTCAAATGGAAGCGGCTAAGAAACGTACATCGATGTTGCGGACGGAATTTGAAGCAATGTCTAAGGATACTAATACAACAGCCGAACAGCTCAATAAAATGTACGGTAAATTGCTAGATGCAGAACGTGCTGAAACTTCTCTTAATAATGCAATGAAAAGAGTAAATGAAGGTCTTTCAGAGCAAGCAATTGAAGCGCGAGAAGCACGTGGAGACATGGAGAAACTTGAAGCTAATACTAAACAACTAGAAGCGGAGCAAAAGCGCCTGACAAGCTCATTTAAGCTTCAAAATGCTGAACTAGGAGCGAATGCTAGTGAAGCTGATAAGTTGGAATTAGCTCAAAAACAGTTACGTCAGCAAATGGAAATGACGGATAGAGTCGTCCACAATTTGGAGCAACAATTAAGTGCGGCAAAGCGTGTGTATGGCGAGAATTCCACAGAAGTACAGCAACTTGAGACGAAGCTAAACCAAGCTAAAACCACGTTGAAGCAGTTTGAGAATTCATTACAGAGTGTTGGTCGAAGTGGAGATCAAGCAGCAGATGGTATGGAGAAATTAGGAAAGAAGTTAGACTTGCACAATATGATGGAAGCTGTCCAAATGCTACAAGGAGTATCACAACAGTTAATTGAACTTGGTAAAGCTACAGTGGGTATAGCGATAGATTTTGATAGGTCACAAAGGAAAATACAATCCTCATTAGGGCTAACTCAAAAGGGTGCAGAGAATCTTGGCAAGATTTCAAAAGATGTGTGGAAAAAGGGATTTGGTGAAAGCCTTGAAGAGGTCGATAATTCACTGATTAAAGTCTATCAAAATATGCGTGATGTTCCACATGAAGAATTACAAGGGGCATCAGAGAATGTTTTAACATTAGCTAAAGTTTATGATGTGGACTTAAATGAAGCAACTCGTGGCGCAGGACAATTAATGTCTCAATTTGGTTTATCTACACAACAAACATTTGATTTATTGGCAGCAGGTGCTCAAGCTGGGTTGAACTATTCTGATGAACTCTTTGACAACCTTTCAGAGTATGCACCGTTATTCAAACAAGCGGGTTTTAGTGCGGATGAAATGTTTACCATTCTTGCGAATGGAACCGCAAATGGATCGTATAACTTGGATTACATTAATGACCTTGTAAAAGAGTTTGGTATCCGTGTACAAGATGGTTCTAAAGGTGTATCAGAAGGATTCGGTGATTTATCAGAAGAGACACAAAAAGTATGGGAATCATTCAATGAAGGTAAGGGAACCGCGGCTGATGTATTTAATGCTGTATTAGGTGACTTACGTAAAATGGATGACAAAGTAAAGGCAAACCAGATTGGTGTTGCTCTATTCGGTACCAAATGGGAAGACATGGGGGCAGAAGCCGTACTAAGTTTAAATGATGTGAATGGTGGTCTGGGTGATGTAAATGGCCGTATGGACGAAATGAAAAAACTGCAAGAAGAATCACTGGGCCAAAAATTCCAGAGCGCATTAAGGGAAACTCAAACAGCACTTGAACCATTAGGGAAACAACTTGCAGATCTTGCAGCAGATGTTCTCCCTAAAGCTGCAAAAGGACTATCAGACCTTGCTGAATGGTTTTCTAAGTTACCAGAACCTGTCCGAAACTTTGTTGCTATTTCTGCCGGATTAACGATTGCTATTACTGCAATTGGCGTTGCTATTGGTGTTTTAACTTTTGCAGTTGGTGCTTTGAATATTGCATTAGGACCTGTAATATTAGCGATTTTGGGAATTTCCGCCGCAATAACTATTGCTATAGCGATAGTGAAAAATTGGGGTGCTATAACCGATTGGCTTTCCGAAAAGTGGACCCAATTTAAAGATTGGTTTGGTGAATTGTGGTCTGGAATAGTTCAGGCTTGTAGTGATGGGTGGTCTTCCACAGTTGAGTACTTTTCCGAAGCCTGGTCGTCATTTATTGAAATGATGCATGAATTTTTTGACCCTATAGGTCAGTTTTTTAGTGAATTGTGGTCTGGAATTGTCGAAACAGCGTCATCTTGGTGGTCGAATCTTGTCACAACTGCATCAGAATTGTGGAGTCAACTGACTCAAGCCTGGCAAGAAACTTGGAATACGATACTTACCGTCTTAGATCCAATTATTTCGGCGATATCTGTCGTTTTAGAAGCAGGTTGGTTATTAATACAGGCAGGTACACAAATTGCCTGGGCCTTAATAAGTAAATATATTATTGATCCGATTACTGAAGCGTACAACTGGTGTAAAAATCAGTTCGGTGAGTTAGTTTCTTGGTTAAATTCACAGTGGGAAACGGTAAAATCTTATACACTTGCAGCGTGGAATTTGGTAAAACAGTATGTTATTCAACCGGTTCAAGAATTGTGGAATACAACAAAGCAAAAACTTGGAGATTTAGCTAATTGGATACTATCAAATTGGGAATCTATAAAATCCTATACGCTTACGGCGTGGAATTTGGTGAAGAAATATGTGATTGATCCAGTAACTGAAGCCTATAATTCAGCTAAGCAAAAATTTACTGATTTATATAATTCAGCGAAAGAAAAATTCGATTCTGTGAAGAATGCTGCACAAGAAAAATTTGATGCTGCTAAACGTAACATCATTGATCCAATAAAAGAAGCAGTTGGGAAGGTAGAAGAGTTTGTGGGTAAAATCAAAGGTTTCTTTGATAATTTGAAGCTGAAAATCCCTAAACCTGAAATGCCAAAGCTTCCACATTTCAGTCTGCAGACTAGTTCTAAAACAATTGCAGGTAAAGAAATCTCTTATCCATCTGGCATAAATGTGGATTGGCGTGCTAAAGGCGGTATTTTCACACGGCCAACTATTTTCGGAATGAATGCTGGAAACTTACAAGGCGCAGGAGAAGCTGGACCGGAGGGGGTTCTACCCTTAAATGAAAAGACACTAGGTGCCATTGGAAAAGGAATTGCATCTACGATGACACAACAAAGTAATGACCGTCCAATTATCCTACAAGTGGATGGAAGAACGTTTGCTCAAATCACCGGTGATTATACAGATCATGAAGGTGGAGTGAGAATTAGAAAAATCGAAAGGGGGCTGGCATAGATGCTATATGGAATTAATTTTAATGGAAAACATTCATATGACGATATGGGATACACTATGCCAGCTGATGGCAGAGATATTGGCTTTCCAAGTAAAGAGAAAATTGTTGTAAAAGTTCCTTTTAGTAATGTTGAATACGATTTTAGTGAAATATACGGATCTCAAACATATACTTCAAGAACATTGAAATACCAATTTAACGTTTTAAGGCAAGGGAATTTTACACCGCATGCAATGCAAATCGAAAAAACAAAGTTAATTAATTGGCTTATGAATACTGGCGGAAGAAAAAAGCTTTATGATGATACTATTCCTGGTTATTACTTTTTAGCTGAGGTAGAAAGTGCGGCTGATTTCCAAGATGATTGGGAAACGGGAACAATGACGGTAACTTTCAGAGCATATCCTTTTATGATTGCTGAATTGTATGAAGGTAATGATATATGGGATAGTTTTAACTTTGATTTGGATGTTGCGCAAACTACTAATTTCACTGTGAATGGTATGTTACAAATGGTTTTACTAAATGTAGGGGCTTCTGGTGTAGTTCCAGAGATAACAACATCTAAGCAAATGAAGATTATTAAAGATGGAGTCACCTATACTGTGTCAACAGGTATTACAAGAGATAAGAATTTTGTACTTAAATCAGGAGAAAATCCCATAAAAGTTACTGGTAATGGTACCATCTCATTCCGTTTCTATAAGGAGTTGATTTAAGTGTATAAAGTAACGATTATTAATGATGGTATTGAAACAATAATTCATAGCCCCTATGTAAATGACCTTAAATTACCGTTCGGTGTAATAAAAAAAAGTATAAATCTAATAGATGCATTTAATTTTAGTTTTTATATGAATAATCCTGGTTTCCATAAGATAAAGCCGTTAAAAACACTTGTAAATGTGTTAAATACAAAGACAGGTAAGTATGAATTTGAAGGGCGTGTGTTAGGTCCAAGTAAGAATATGGACAATTCAGGACTTCATAGTACTTCATATGAGTGTGAAGGTGAACTTGGGTATCTACATGATTCAGTTCAACGGCATTTAGAATTCCGTGGAACGCCAAAGGAACTTTTTGCAAAAATTATTGAGTATCATAACAACCAAGTAGAGGAATATAAAAGATTTAAAATTGGAAATGTAACAATTACCAATACTACAAATAACCTTTATCTTTATTTATCAGCGGAAAAAGATACTTTTGAAACAATTAAAGAAAAACTAATAGATAAATTAGGTGGCGAACTCCAAATACGTAAAGTAAACGGAGTTCGTTTTTTAGATTATTTAGAACGTGTTGGTGAAGAGAAAAAAACAGAAATTCGAATCGCTAAAAATTTACTCAGTATGTCTTGCGACATAGATCCGACTGAAATTATTACTCGCTTGACTCCTTTAGGTACACGAATAGAGTCAAAAAATGAAGGAGCGACAGATGCATCAGAAGCGCGATTAACTATTGAATCAGTTAACAATGGAGTACCTTATATTGATCATCCAAGTGGAATAAAAGAGTTTGGTATACAAGGTAAATCTATAACTTGGGACGATGTAACAATAGCAAGTAACTTACTTGCAAAAGGAAAAGAGTGGTTTGCAAATCAAAAATCAATTGTAACTCAATATAAACTAAGTGCAGTTGATTTGTATTTAATTGGTCTAGACATCGATTACTTTGAAGTAGGGAATTCTCATCTAGTCATAAATCCTGTTATGGGGATAGATGAGCTTCTAAGGATTGTTGGGAAATCCTTAGATATTAATAATCCACAAGGAGCCAGTTTAACAATTGGAGATGCATTAAAAACATTAAATCAATATCAAAGTGATTTGAAAAAATCAGCACAGCAAGTTGTGGATTTACAATATACAGTGCTGAGACAAAACGGGAAAATCAATTCGTTGTCAGCCAGTCTTGTTGAAGCAGAAAAATTATTACAGTCCTTAAATGAAGCTGTTGAAAATGCGGATTTACAAATGATTGTTCAGTCAGTTTCTGATTTAAAAAGTGCTTTAAAAAAAATTGAAGAGGAAATACAAACTTTACCCACATCCGAAGTGATTTTGCAGATGCAAAAAGATATACAAAATAATACAACTGAAATTGTAGATATCGATGAAAGAATGATTGAATCTGAAGTAGTAATTGAAAATAATAGTAAAAGCATTGAAGTATTACAAATCGATTTAAAAGATGTAGTAGATCGTCTAACTGCTTTAGAAAATGGAGGTTCATAATGTGGCAAATATAAGTGGTTTTTTAAATAGAATTCGAACCGCTATTTATGGTAAAGATGTTCGTGAGTCTATACATGATGGGATAGAAGCTATCAATAAAGAGACAGAGATAGCGACGAAACTTTCCAATAATATAAAGATTAAACAAGTTGCTTTAGAAAAGAAATATGATGACCAAATTTCTAACATGACAAATGAAAATCCATCTATTAGTGAATTGGTTGATTTTAGAACTAGTGGATTTACAGGAATGTCATATGTTACAGCGGGAAAAAGAACTGATGCTATTGATGAAAGGATTACAGATATGTCTGTCAGCATAAAAGACTTCGGAGCAGACCTCACAGGAGAGACAGACAGTACGGTAGCTATTCAACAAACAATAGACTACGTATATGATCGTGGAGGTGGTGTAGTTTATATTCCGCCAGGGATTTTAAGATACACTTCTATAATTGTTAAAATTGGTGTTCATATTCGTGGTTCATTAGTTTCAATTACAGATTGGAATGGGAGGTTAGGCTCTAATACGTCCGTAACTACTTTGATACCAACTGATCTTAATAGACCTTCTATCATCATGCATGGGAACTCAACGATTAATGGCGTCTGTTGGTTTTACGAAGGGCAAAAGAAAGAACTGACGTCTGAAAGTGACACATTTATTCAATACCCTCCAACTATTCAGTTGGGTGATGCGTCAAACAAGGCTATTGGAAATTATATTGGAAACTTTATAGTAATTGGAGCATATGACTTCATATCACAATACTCATTTTCAAATAGCGTAGAAAAGTTATTTGTAGAAAAAGGATATGGTATGTTCTTAAATACATTTTGTACGCTTAAAAAATGTACTGATATTCCTAGATTCTCTAAGATTCATATGAATCTAAATTCAGCATTAGGATGGCTAACTGGAAATACAGTTCCTTATTACTCTAAAATCGCTCGTAATGGTGTAATGTTTAAGGTTGCGCGTGTCGATGACTGTGTGATAGAAGATTGTTTTGCATATGGCGTTAAGCACTTTGCTCATCTCTATAAAGAGGTGGGTGAGGATGGGAACGGCGGTGGTATAACAGTAATTGGATCAAGCTGTGATGTTTGCCATCAAGCGTTTAGAAACGATCGTGGAAATCTATCGTTTGGCGTGAAAGTAATCGGGGGATTTTTCACACCAGTTGTTAACGTGGATGGCAGCGAAAAATGTTTAATTTACCTTAGTCAAAACGCTACATATACTAGAATGCAATTTTCGTCATTCAAATGTTATGGAGATGTTGTATCACAGGTAAGTAATACTTCAAAAACAGACCATATTGTTATTTTCGAAAACGGAAATGCGGGTAATAACGTCGTAAATTTATTTGGCGATGTACAGTTTAATATTGGTATTTCGAAAAACGAGAACGTGTTGATCAATAATGTTGTAAATTTTATTGGTACAGATAGGGATTCCTCTTTATCAAAACTAGATAGAGTGACTATCCGTCATCTTGTAATGACCGGTTCTCGAATTGATCTAACTCATGGTGTCGATGATATTGCATGGTTTAAAGTGAATAATGAATACGCTTTTGGTGCAGTTAAGGATGCCTATGATCCGACATTTTTTACAAAAGCGTATTTCCGACCAGGTACACTGACTTCATTACCAACCGCAAATGCAAATCATCGTGGAAAGATGATTCGTCTGGAAGGTGCAAATGGTGTTGAGGATAGGTTATTTATATGTAAAAAGAAAAGCGATGGAACATATCACTGGAAACAGCTAGACGCAGAACAATAATGATGAAGGGGTGTTTTAAATGGGATTGCAAGTTAATATAACTTTATTTAATCAATTAGAAGTAAATTCATATGCAAGAGTCGGCAATATTGGAGGAACAAAAGAGGAACAGTTTTTTTCTATTGATTACTACGCTTCGCGAAATGCCTTTTTGAGGAAACTTGACCCTATCAAACAAGAAAACTATAAATTCACTCCATCTGTTATGGATGACTCATTGAATTTTGTGAAACAAGCTTATATTTATGTTAAAAGAAGAACGGAATTTGCGGGTGCTGTCGATGTATTAGAAGAAGGGCAAAAATCTTGAGTTTAATAAAATTCCTCAGTTTATCTAATATATAAGATTTTATATGTTATTATATGTAATGGCGTCTTAATATAAGACGCTAATACATATAATTTGGAGGAAAAAGATGAACATATCCAGTCACCAAGAGGGAATGTCAAAACTGAATATAATAATACTACTTTTTCTCTCGTATATAATGAGTACTTATAAATACGGGGAATTTGTACATTATTTTGTGTTTATAGTCATGGCCGCTCTTATACTTAGAATGCTTACTGTAGGCATCAAGGTAAGTAATGAAATATCAATAAATAAAGGCATATTGACGTTTTGCGTAATTTTATTAGGGTTATTGTTATTGAAATCGATTTTTAACTTAAATGAATTAAAGGCATTTATTAAGAATTATTCAGTTATCTATTTCGTTCTAATTTACGGCCTTCTAGAATATTATAAGAATGGTGCTAGGTATGGAGAGCAAGTTTTTATACAGCTTACTAAAATACTAAATGTACTTTCTGTCTTAAACCTAATTCAGGTTGTTTTACACAGACCGTTATTATCTGGATTCTTCACAGAACAGATGGACAAGTATCAATATTGGGCGTATGGTACTGGTGACTTTAGACCAGTTTCCGTGTTTGGTCACCCTATTGTAAGTGCATTGTTTTTTTCTATATTAGTGATCTGTAATCTTTATATACTTAAAGGCAATTTAAAATATCCATTGCAGATTGTGGCACTTGTGAATGTCTATGCCTCGCAATCTAGGAGTGCTTGGATTGCATTAGCAATTATTGTATGCTTGTATTTTATTAAAAATTACCGTATTAAAAAAATAAAAAGAAATGTTCGATTTACTTATAGTCAATTATTAAAAATTTATGTTTCATTAGTAATAGTGATCTGTGGATTTGGCTTAGTTGCTTTAAGCTCGGATAGTATCATAAGTTCCATAATTGAAAGATTCGGAGATTCTTTAAGTGGGAATAGTAAAGATATTTCAAACTTACAACGGACGGGCACATTAAGTTTAATTAATACTTATATGTTTCAACAAGATATGTTTAGATTACTGTTTGGTTATGGATTAGGGACTGTAGGAGATTTTATGTCTGTTAATACCGTTGTTATTCGTAATTTCTTGACGACGGATAATATGTATTTGACTTTTTTCTTTGAATTAGGGCTCTTGTCATTGATTAGTTATGGATTATTCTTTATTATTGGAGTCATTCGTTTTTTCTTATCTAAAAATTACTGGTTAAGCGAATTAGGCGCTTTATGTTTTATCTTTTTATCAATCATAATATTTTTCTTTGAAGGTATAGGGTGGGGTACTGTAGTAACTGTTTGGATGTTTTCTTTACTGACCATTCTAATGAAATTTAAAAATCCAAACAGTTTAACAAAAAATAAAATAAAATAGTTACAGTAGTATTTATACTAGTTTTTGGGAGAGAAACATGAACAAAAAACAATTAAAAGAAACAATTAATTCAGACTTATACAGAGTATACGGAAGTCAAGGAACAAAAAAGAAAATTATTAATTTCTTAAGAAACCCTGGCTTTAAATATTTATATATACTACGTAAATGTAGTTATTATAAAGAGAAAAACAAGTTAATGTATAGATTGTATTTTATATTATTGTTGCGTTATCAGTATAAGTATGGACTAGAAATAATGCCTGATACGAAGATTGGAAAAGGCTTTTACATTGGACATATAGGAGCTATTACAATTAATCCTAAATCTATAATTGGTGAAAATGTAAATATATTAAAAGGGGCATTACTTGGCTATAATCCGCGAGGGAAATATAAAGGCTGTCCAACTATAGGAGATGGTGTTTGGATAGGTCCTAATGCTGTAATAGTTGGTAATATTACAGTTGGAAATAATGTAGTGGTAGCGCCAAATACGTTAGTCAATAGGGATGTTCCAAGTAATTCAGTTGTGGTAGGTAATCCGTGTCAAATTATTTCACAGGATAATGCAACTGAAGCTTATGTCAATTATATAGTTTAACAAAATACAATTTTAGTTGAAAAGGAGACGAGTTATCGTCTTCTTTTTTATTGTCAAAAGGAGATGAGAACAGTGGAAGATGCAATTTTCAATTCAGTCATTCAACAGGGCGCATTCGCAGCGTTATTTGTGTGGATGCTATTTACTACACAAAAAAAGAACGAGCAGCGTGAGGAAAAGTATCAACAAGTAATTGATAGAAACCAACAAGTAATTGAAGAACAGGCAAAAGCCTTTGGATCTATTTCTAAAGATGTAACAGAAATTAAACAAAAATTATTTGAAGGAGATGTTCAATAATGGGATATATCGTTGATATTTCAAAATGGAATGGCAATATTAATTGGGATGTAGCTGCAGCGCAATTAGATTTAGTAATTGCTAGGGTACAAGATGGTTCAAATGTTGTGGATCATATGTATCAAAGTTATGTGAGTGAAATGAAAAGGCGTGGTGTTCCTTTTGGTAATTATGCGTTTTGTCGTTTCGTTTCTGAAAATGATGCAAGAGTTGAAGCAAGGGACTTCTGGAACCGCGGTGATAAAGATGCATTATTCTGGGTTGCTGATGTGGAAGTAAAAACAATGGGGAATATGTTAGCCGGAACATTAGCTTTTATCGATGAGTTACGTCGATTAGGTGCTAAAAAGGTTGGTTTATATGTTGGCCATCATACATATAAAGAGTTCCAAGCTGATAAAGTAAACGCTGATTTTGTATGGATTCCTCGATATGGTGGGAATAGACCAGCTTATCCATGTGATATCTGGCAATACACAGAGACAGGAAATGTACCTGGTATCGGTAAATGCGATTTAAATGAGTTAATTGGTGATAAATCGTTATCTTGGTTTACCAATAATCACATGGGCTTAGTTGTTCCTGAGGTAGGAAAGCGAGTTGTTTCTAAAGTAGAGACTCTTAGATTTTATTCAAAACCTTCCTGGGCGGATGTGGATGTTGCTGGAACAGTTTCTAATGGTTTGGGGTTCGCTATCATTGGAAGAGTCGATGTGAATGGTTCGCCACAATATAAAGTACAAAATTCTCGTGGTAGTGTCTTTTATATTACGGCTAGTCCAAAATATGTAGAAGTAAAATAAAAATTGCCGGCTCTTAATTGATATGCTCCCCCTATAGTAGACAGAAAAAAGAAAGCTTTATATCCTGTCTACTATAAGGGGGATTTTTTTATGGGGAAAATTAGAAGAACATATGATGAAACATTTAA
>NZ_JAKUFX010000123.1:0-16501 GCF_022663635.1 Bacillus cereus group sp. BfR-BA-01356
GTTTTTGATTCATATTCATAAAAAACACGTCACCCTTTCTCATTAACATAAGAAAATAGTAACGTGCTTTTAACTTCAAAAATAGTCTAAATCCTTAAGTTGATGGATGTGTGCAAAGACCCCAATACCTGCTAATAATTCAAATCCTGAGTTTGCAAATCCAGTAATAAAGGCATTATTTGTTGTATCCGAGTTTTTCGGTAAATAACTAGAATACGTAATCATAATTCCAAATGCTAAAGATAAACTAAAGAATATTTGACCGTAAGCAGCAAGCCATACTTTCCCATCAAAAATACGACTCCAATCTGGTTTAAAGAATGCATCTAGTCCTTGCATAGCACCTTCCATCGTCACTGCACGAACAACGATAATAAGGAACATAACAACTAATAAAGGAATAAATATACGGTTAACAACTTCGATTCCTTTTTTAACTCCTTTAAATGCAACGCCAAGCACAATAATCCAAACGAGAGCTAACGGAATTAATACTTCTGGTACAAGTCCTCCAAATTGTCCTGGCTTATCTGCAACATGTAAGTACTCTTTAAATAAAAATGATTGCGTGTCTTTTCCCCATGCTCCAGTAATTGCAAAGTATGTATACGATATAGACCAAGCAATAATCACTGCATAATATGTTGAAACAATAAATGTTACGCACATTTGCCACCATCCAATAAATTCTGCACGCGGGCTAATACGGAAAAATGTAAGTGGTGCTGAGCCACGATGACGATGACCAAGGGCAAATTCAAACGCTAACAATGAAATACCAGTCGTTAATAATGCAAATAAATACGGTAAAAAGAATGCTCCTCCTCCATTTTCATACGCTGTATAAGGAAAACGCCATATGTTTCCTAATCCAACGGCAGATCCGACCGCTGCGAAAATAAATCCAGCTCTCGTTCCCCACTGTTGCCTCGTTTCCATGTTTCCTTCCCCCTTTATGACAAGTTCATACTTGGATTATATTTTAAATTTACTAAATTATCAATAAATTCTGTTAATTTTTGCGAAAATTAACATCTCTCTCCTATTAACGGCATAAAAAAATCGAATAGACAATTATTCGTCTATTCGATCTTTCATCTGTTTTAATATTTTCTTTTCAAGTCTTGAAACTTGTACTTGCGAAATGCCTATGCGCTCGGCTACTTCTGACTGTGTTTGATCTTTATAGTAACGCAAGTATACAATTAAGCGCTCTCGTTCATCTAGTTCTCTAATCGCTTCTTTTAAAGCAATTTTATCGAACCATTTCGTTTCAGATTGATCTGCAATTTGATCTAAAATAGTGATTGGATCTCCATCGTTTTCATATACAGTTTCATGTATAGATGAAGGGGCCCGGCTCGCTTCTTGTGCTAGAACAACTTCCTCTGGCGTTAGTTCTAGTGCCTCTGCCACTTCATTAATCGTTGGAGCCCTTCCGAATTCTTTCGAAAGCTCATCTCTCATCTTTCGAATTTTGTTTCCTGTTTCTTTTAAAGACCTACTAACTTTCACTGATCCATCATCACGTAAGAAACGTTGTATTTCACCAATAATCATTGGAACTGCATATGTTGAAAATTTCACGTCGAAAGATAAATCAAATTTATCTACCGATTTCAAGAGCCCAATACATCCAATTTGAAATAGGTCGTCTGGTTCGTATCCTCGATTAAGAAACCGCTGTACAACCGACCAAACGAGGCGCATATTACTTTGAACGATTGTATCTCTCGCTTGTTGATCTCCATCTTGACTTTTTTGAATTAACGCTTTTAGCTCGTGGTCCTTTAACTGAGGTTTCTTCTTCTCATTTTTGACCTCTATGTCCATAGGCTATTCTCCTTAATTGCATAGAGCGTTACTATTTGATAAGTATTTTGTCAAATGGATTGTTGTCCCGAAAGATTCGTTTGAAATAACTTCTACTTCATCCATAAAATTTTCCATGATAGTAAATCCCATTCCGGAACGCTCTAATTCAGGTTTAGTTGTAAAAAGGGGTTGTCTCGCTTCATCTAAGTTAAAGATTCCAATCCCTTCATCTCGAATCGTGAGTTTCACCATTGCTTCTTCCAAAATTACAGAAATATAAACAATACCTTCTGCATTTCCTTCGTATCCATGAATAATTGCATTTGTAACCGCTTCTGACACAACTGTTTTAATCTCCGTTAATTCTTCCATCGTTGGATCTAGTTGTGCAATGAAAGCCGCCACAGTAACGCGAGCGAACGATTCATTTTGACTTAATGCTGAAAATTGAAGGTTCATTTCATTTCTCATCTATGCCACCCCCAACGTCGCGAGCGCGTGCGCTTCACTTTCTTCTAAGCGAACGATTTTGAATAAGCCCGACATTTCAAATAAACGCTTAACAGGCGGTGAAATTGCACAAACAACCATTTCTCCACCTAATCCCTTTACGTGTTTATATCGGCCTAATATAACACCTAGACCAGAACTATCCATAAAAGATAAGTTCTCTAGGCTCAAAACAATATGATGAACACCATGTGTCTCAATCATATCTGTTACTTTCGTTCGCAACTCTTCAGCCGTATGATGATCTAATTCACCCTCTAGTCTCACACATAGGACGTCACGTTTTACTTCTAATTGCATGGAAAGACTCACACGATTTCCTCCTTATGCTCAAACTTTACTTATTCACATACATAAAGATTTTCGTGATACAAAATAAGAATCCTTCCTGCTGACAAAAGAAGAACTATTTCGTCATAAAGTGAAACCTTTCAGCATTATTCACTTATATACGAATAGAAAAGCGGCAAAATATTTGCCGCTATTTTGATGTTGAAAACATCCCAAAACTTCTTTTAAATAACTCCCACCAGCTCGCTGCAGCAACATCTTCTTTTGCTACAATTGTTTGTTTTAATAAAACATCTTTATCTTTTTTAATAACAAGTGTACCAAGCGCGTCACCTTTTTTAATCGGTGCTTTTACTTTCTTTTCAGCAATTACTTCTTGTTTTACCTTGTCCATATTCTCGCCCTTCTTCATAAGAAGAGAAACATTATCTGATGCAACTAAATCTACTTTTTCTTTTTTCCCTTTCCCTACTTGAACTGTCTTAATTTTTTCGCCACGCGTATACAATTTCTTTGTCATATATTGTCCAAATGCATAGTCAAGAAGCTTCGTCACTTGGTTGTTCCGTTCTTTTGATGTTGGTGCTCCCATGACAACTGAAATGACACGCATGCCATTTTTTTCAGCCGATGCTGTTAAACAATATTTCGCTTCTGTCGTAAAACCTGTTTTTACTCCATCTACGCCAGGATAAAAACGTACTAGCTTATTCGTATTAACGAGCCAAAACTTTTTATCCGTATCTTCACGTAAATAATCTTCGTACTTACCTGTGTATTTACGAATAAGTGGATACTTCATCAATTCTCTCGCCATTATAGCCATATCATTTGCTGTCGAATAATGGTCTTTGGCCGGAAGACCTGTTGGGTTTTGAAAATGTGTATTTTTCAGCCCTAAATCTTTCGCCTTTTTGTTCATCATATTTACAAATCCTTCTTCTGAACCTGCGATATGCTCGGCTACTGCAACAGATGCGTCATTTCCAGATGCAATTGCAATACCCTTTAACATCTCATTTACAGTCATCTCTTCCCCAGGTTCTAAAAAGATTTGCGATCCACCCATTGAAGCTGCATGTTCACTCGCTCTAACTTTATCGGTCAGTTTTAATTTTCCTTTTTCAACTTGTTCCATAATTAAAAGCATTGTCATAATCTTTGTCATACTAGCAGGTGGTAATTTTTCATTTGGGTTTTTATCAAATAAAACTTTACCTGTATCTTGCTCAATTACGATTGCTGACGACGCTTGTTCCGCTAACTTCGGCGTTGTTTCTTCTGTTTTCTCTGGCTTCGTTTTCTCAGATTGCGCGAAACTCACTGAAGTTCCAGAAAGCAATAACATGAAACAAAAAAGTATTCCAAAAACTCGCTTCATGACTAACCCTCCATTCTATATCAGACCTATTTTTTCCAATTTATCTTTTTTTAATACCAAATTTTTCTAACATTTTCAGTTGACAAACACATTCTCCCCCTATATTGTATTAAGTGTATTACACACAGTAGTACACTTAATACATATGAGGAAGGAGACATTGCTCTTGCATATTCAACTTGATCCAAGAAGCAACACTCCGATATGGGAACAAATTGTTCAAAATATAAAAGAACTCGTATTGAAAAACATGTTGGCTCCAAGTGATAAACTTCCTTCTGTACGCGAACTCGCTTCTTTACTCGTTATAAATCCAAATACAGTGAGTAAAGCGTATCAAGAGTTAGAGAGACAAGGAATTATTGAAACGTTACGAGGAAAAGGAACATTTGTATCCCAATCGATTACCCCAACATTAGACGAAAGGAAAATCGCTATGGTTGAAAAGCAATTTCATCAATTACTATTAGAAGCCTCTTATCTTGGTATTACGAAAGATAAAATTCATGATTGGATAGATTCATACTATAAAGAGATTGGAGGGAATACGGATGTTGAAAGTGACAAGCTTGAAGAAAACAATTGATAATCAAACAATTTTAGACGATGTTTCTTTCACATTACAAAAAGGTAGTATCGTCGGATTACTTGGAAGAAACGGCGCGGGAAAAACAACTTTATTACGAACGATGGTCGGCATTTTAGACCCAGACGAGGGAACTGTTACATATGAGGATATCGACATCCATAAAAATCCTGAAACGAAACAAAAAATCGTATATGTTCCGGATTCTACTAACATACTGAACGGTTATACAGTAAAAGAAATCGTGAAGTTTTATAAAGCAGTTTATACAGCATTTGATGAACCATATTTCTACGAACTACTAGAACGTTTCAACTTACCAAACAAACGAATTCGTAGTTATTCAAAAGGAATGAAAGCACTGCTTGCCATCATTTTAGCTGTTGCTGCAAAAGCAGAATATATTATTTTAGATGAACCAACAAACGGACTTGATCCTATCGTTAAAAGACAGATTTTACAGTTTCTCGTTGGAGAAGTTGCAGAAAAAGAAATTACCATTTTCATCTCTACCCATCATTTAGATGAAGTGGAACAAATTGCAGATACAATCATTATGTTAAAAGGACATACTGTAGCATCTATTACGTCACTAGACGATGCAAAATCACAATTTGCAAAAATACAAGTAGCTTACGAGCGTTCATTACCTCAAAAACTAGAAAACTTAAGCAATATTAAAATATTAAATCAAACAGGAAAAATATATACAATCTTAATTGAGGGAAATGTGGCTACAACACTGGAGAAGTTTTATAAAGAGCAACCACTGCTCATTGAAGAATTAACAATGTCACTTGAAGATGTCTTCGTTACGACACTGGAGGAGGATGGATATGTTTCATAAAGCGTTGTGGATGTGGAATTGGAAGCGCGGGAAATATGCTGCGTTACTTTTTCTCTTCAGTTCACTTTATCTTCTATCTCTCGGATACTATAGAAGTGCTCAGATGGAACTCGATAAATATTACGAATTACAAGAAAAAGGGGAACAGTATTATTATTTTTATACCTTTTCTGCACGAGATGGTAATAGTTTTTGGTTAACTGTTCTTATCATTGCTTTAGCCTGCTTATTGATAGGATGGGAACGTAGCAACCAATCTAATACACTACTTATGACGATGCCATTTAAAAGAAAACATGTTTTCTTATCTAAATGGGCTTTCGGTTCCTTCTGTATTGTGAGCTCGTTACTTATAAATTGGATTATTATGTATGTTATTTATAGAACAACTATCCATTTTGATTATCAATCATTTAGTCCACTTCACCGATACTTTCTTTATGCGATAGTTTCTTATGTTGCAGTCTATACAGCTGCTCTATGTATCGGTACTTTTACTGGAAGCATTATTTCACAGGTTGTTTTTTGTATTCCATGGTTACTAATGGGGCTTACATTTATTCCACTAGTGTACACTTTTACGATAAACCATTTAGAGGCTACCAATACTAAAAATAATAAATTAGATCAACAACTTTATGAAATCAATAAAAAAACAAATATAGTTGCACCAATATATAACTTCACGATTTATTACCAATATAATCCTGAATCACGTAAAAAAGAAAATGACTCAACTATTTTAAGAAATCCAGCATCTTATCACTATTATTCAGCCAAATCAATGTTAGTCCCTATTTTTTATACAATAGTTTACTTACTACTTGGAACATATTTATATAAACGATCGCCAAATGAAAACAGTCAAAAGATATTTATTTTCCAACAGCATTTACGAATATGTATATGGGGGACAACCATTTACTTTGCATTACTAGGTGGCTATAAAATCAATCAATTTTTTTTCTTACCAAACTACTATATCAGTTTGTTTCTCGCTGGAATCATTACTTATGTTATATTATCACGCTTAACAAATTATAAAGTTTTTTAAAGGAGAGATCCTATGTTTCAAAAAGCACTGTGGCTAAGAACGTATCAACAAAGTAAATATGTTATATGGTTATTTTGGCTCGTCAGCTTCTGTACTTTATCATATAAATACTATATGACTTCTATTCAACAGCAATATTTTCTAAATATGAATAAAAAATGGAAAGCTATATATCATTACAGTTTTGATTTAACACTTCTAGATTCTATCATGCTGTTAGGTAGTTTGCTAATCGTTCTAGCTTGTACGTTAATTGGATGGGAAAGACAAAATAACACTAGCGACTTGTTATGGTCTATGCCCTTTAAACGTTCGCACCTCTATATAACAAAGTGGTTGTTTGGAATCTGTAATATCGCGGCTGTTGTCGTTTTAAACTGGGGACTATTTGCTATTATGAAAAAGTTGACTTTTCATAATAAATATCAAGTATTCTCGCCCTTTCATAGTTACTTTATATACATGTTAATTGTATTAATTGCTATTTATACACTTGCCTTATGTATAGGAACAATCGCTGGAAATGTGATATCGCAAGGATTTCTTACTGCAGCTATATTAATCTTCCCAGCGTTACTTCCATCTCTAATATCAGGAGTCATTGCTGTTCACTCGAGTGCCGACTTTCATGAGAACAATGGCATTATACATGATGTTATGGAAAACATACGTATTTCTAGTCCAGCAGAAGATTTTAATATTTACTTTAATTATGATCCGCAAAGCGCTTATACTGATCAAAATGGAGTACGTCATAACGAACCAAACTTTACAAAAATTCCCCCGGCAAAAACATTGCTTGGCCCTGTCGCACATACCATTATTTTATTACCACTCGGTATATATTTATATGCCCGTTCAATCAATGAGCGAAATGGTAACTATCTATTATATTCAAAGTTACAAAAGTTAGTAATGGCATGCGCTATTTTCTTTGGTGGGATCATTGGAGGTTTAATACTAAGTCGAGCGCACTCATTGTCCAGCTTTTACATCGGATTTTTAATAACTAGTTTCATTACGTATTTCTTCCTACCTAAAATATTAAAATGGAAAATCTCTTGGAATTTTAAATAAAATAACCTCCTCTCGATGAGGAGGTTATTTCACATTCTCTCTCCTATCCCCATACACCATCTCTTCTTTCATCCCAAATCCATCACCATTTTGCACAATTTGCTCTGTCGGTGCAACTACACTTTCAGCAATTTTCCATTCCCCACGCTCTTTTACGAATACTTGTAGAAAATAGTTCATGCCATCTAATTGATATGCATTTTCTTTTTTCACATTATAGTGAATCGCAATGTAGTACACTTGAATATTTTCTTTTCCTATTTTTGATACGTATTGCGATAGTCTCGGTATATAGAGTGTTGCTTTCTGAAAAGATAGTTGCTTCGCTTTAACAAGCGATGAACTTGTTACATTACGTAATGTGTCCTGATTACGAATATTATCGCTATGGTGGAATAATACTGCGTTTTGCATAGAACGAACCCATAATTTCGAATATAAGACTGTATTATCATTTTCAATGTACTTCACTTCTTTTCGCACTACTTGGATAGGCGTATCTGCGTACGTGAATGTTTGAAAACAGAAAAAACCACCAAATAAAATGGTAAGTGCAGCAATATATTTCATAATCTTTCCTCCGATCTTTTAATTAAAGTATCGGAGTTCCAAAATATTTTTATTCAAAAGAAAAAGGATAGGAATGCTTTCGCTTCCTATCCTCATTTATTATAATACGCGGCCAAATAGTTCTAAGACCATTTCTATTTCTTGGTCGCTCCAACCTTTAAATCTCTCTTTATAATATTCTTTACGCACAGCTTCAAGTTTTTCAGTTACTTCTCTTCCGTGCTCTGTAATTTCTAAGTACACGATTCGACGATCTGAATTAGAACGTTTTCTTTCTACTAATCCTTTTCGTACGAGACGATCTGTAACAGCTGTAATATGACTGGAGGTTACGTTTACTTCACTCGCAATTTGCGAAGCCATCTGTGGACTCTTTAAAAATAACGCACGTAATACAGAAAATTCATTATATGGCATATGTTCTGCAAAACGTGTATTAATATCATTTTGTAATAAACGTATCATTTTTCGAAATGATGCAGATAAATCTAAAATCAGTGTTTCTCTTTTTTCGTTCAATAGCCTCGTCCCTTTTTTATCATATTTACACATATTATAATCTATAAATACCTATGTTGTATATGCTTTCTTTCCTCAACATTCTCATTTATGTAACTTTTTTCATATAAATTTCTTTTTTGTTCACACATATACATATAAAAAGGATGGTGATGGAAAATGCAGGGTGGAATGAATCCTTATTTACACAACGTACGCACAGCTAATACTGGTAAAGAAGCTACTATTACTGTACAAGGGGAAGGCGTCGTTAAAGCAAAACCGAATGTTGTTATATTAACGCTTGGCATTCGAACAGATGATAAAAATGTAAAACAGGCTCAAGAAGAAAATGCAGTGCAATCCAAACAATTGCTGGATGCACTTAAACAGCTTGGTATTGCCGATAAAGATATAGAAACGATTTCTTATACGATCACTCCTCAATACGAATATGTAAATGATAAAGCATTGCTACAAGGATACCGCGTGGAGCATTTGTATGAAATTACCGTTTTAAATGTACAAAAAGCTGGGGAAGTATATGATATAGCCGTTTCAAATGGTGCAAATGTAGCAAAAGGTTTACGTTTCCGAGTATCTCATCCAAATAAATATTATGAGCAAGCTCTCATTCAAGCTCTGCACCAAGCAGTAGAAAAAGCTCGTGCTATTGCGAGTACATATAATTTAAATATTAATCCTGTTCCCCTCTCATTCGTTGAAGAATCTGCCCAATTACCAAGGGAGGTTACGTCTTATGCTACTTTACATGCACAAGCAGCCCCGCCTATTCAATCGGGTGAATTAGAAATCATTTCATCCATACGGGCTATTTTTACGTATTTATAACGAATTCTCTTTACAAGTAAACGTTATCATTTTACTTGTTGTAAAAACATGATGTTCTGATATAATAAAGAACGGTGAGCTCTTACAAAAGAGATATCACGGGTGGGAGAGGGATATGAAAAAGAAGGTTTAACATGAAAGGAATACTTGAAAGAACATTTAAATTAGGTTTACACGAAACATCACCAAAACAAGAAGTTTTAGCTGGAGTTACGTCATTTTTCACAATCGTATATATTATGATTGTAAATGCGTCAATCTTATCAGATGCTGGCATTCCTCTTGAAGCTGGAATTTTAGCAACTGTTTTTAGTTCATTTGTCGGATGTCTACTCATGGCATTTTGGGCAAATGCACCTGCTATTCTTGTCCCGGGTATGGGTGTAAATGCATTCTTCACGTACACAGCTGTGCATACACTTGGACTAACTTGGCAAGAAGCATTGGCTGCTGTCTTTATCTCTGGTATTATTTTTGCAATTGCCGCTTTTACACCAATCGCTCGCGTGCTATCAATATCAATTCCAAAGTCATTAAAGGAAGCGATTACTGTCGGCATCGGATTATTTTTAGCGTTTATCGGATTGCAAAAAGGTGGTTTAGTCGTTTCGAACCCAAATACTGCTGTGGCAATGGGGAAATTAAGTAATCCTGTCGTTCTTGCGACATTACTTACTCTTATCATTGCACTTGTATTATTTATTCGTAACGTACGTGGAAACTTTTTATGGACGATTGCAATAGGAACTGGTATCGCATGGTTATTTGGTCTTGTGGATACGAGTCAAGTGGGAAATAGTTCATTCTCATTCGCTAATTACGGTGATGTGTTTGGAGCTATGTCATTTGGGAAACTTTCTTCCTTACCATTTTGGATTGCAACATTCTCTTTAAGCATGGTGCTTATCTTTGAGAACATGGGACTTCTGCACGGTTTATTAGAAGATGATCGTAAATTCCCACGTGCTTACCAAGCCAATGCAATTTCAGCAATGACATGTGGTCTATTTGGCACAAGTCCTACCGTTTCAACAGTAGAAAGTGCCGCAGGTATTACTGCAGGTGGTAAGACAGGTCTGACGTCTATCGTTACTGGGTTGCTATTCTTTGCATCACTGTTTGCTCTTCCATTTGTCAAATTAATTCCTGATAGTGCCATTGCACCAATCTTAATTATTATTGGCGGGCTGATGATTACAAGCATCCAACAAATTCCTCTGAATGACTTTTCAGAAGGATTTCCAGCATTCTTAATTATCGTTATGATCCCGCTCACATATAGTATCGCTGATGGCATTGCGTTCGGATTTATTGCTTACCCTATCTTAAAAGTTGCTCTTGGAAAGCGTAAAGAAGTCGCACCATCTATGTATATCATTACATGCTTATTCTTAGCTATGTTTGTATTACATGCTATTGGTTAAAAAAACACCGAGGAAATCCTCGGTGTTTTTTTACTTAAACCATCCTTTTTTATAAAACCAGGCCATCATTCCGCCGCCAATTAGTGCCATGATAAGTAGACAAATAAAATAACTATATTGTCCACCAAGCTCTGGCATATGCGTAAAGTTCATTCCATATACTCCCGCAATAAATGTTAATGGCATGAAAATAGTCGAGAATACAGTTAATGTTTTCATAATGTTATTCATATGATGTGAGTTTAATGAAAAATAACTATCCCGAATATCTGCTGTTAACTCTCGACTTGCCTCAATCATTTCTGTTAGTTTAAGCAAATGATCATGTATATCTTTAAAGTAAATTTCATGATCGCTTATACCATAAAAACGAGTCGAATTTAAAATACGATATAATAAATCACGCATCGGAATGATTGTACGCCTTAGCTTTGATAAATCTGCACGTATATCAAATACCTCTTCTAATACACTTCCTGCTGTCTCCCCGGTTAAATTATCATCAATTGCATTTAAATGATCCTCAATGTAATATACAGGCGCAAAATAGTCATCTACAATTTGGTCAATAATTGTATGAGCTACATGTAAAGGACTATTTTTAATACGCTTCTTTTCTCCAAGTGTTTTCCATACTCTTTCGATTGCATTGTTATGAGAAAAGTGGAAAGAAACAATATAACGATCACTAATAAATAAATCGATTTCGTGCGGTTCTAGTCCATCTTCCCCAAATGCATGAAGAACTAAAAAGTTATATCCATCATAAAAATCAACTTTTGGCCTCTGTACGTATTCTATACAGTCTTCAATTGCAAGGGGATGGAACTTAAAATGGTCTTGCAGAATATATGTATACTCTTCTTTCGTTGGCTTATATAAATCTAGCCAATACCATACAATATGGTCTTTCTTTGTTTCTTCTAGAGAAACATCATATAATACTTCATCTGTTTTTGTTACTGCACAAATTCTAATCATAATTTCACCCATTATTATTATAAACAAAAAATAGTAAAAAAAGCCAAGGAGAAACCTCCTCAGCTTTTTTTATTACTTCGTTACGATACCGTGTACTAAAGTTGGTGCATCTACGTGTTCTTTAGAGATCTTCATGTTCTCATAAATTTTCGCTTTTACATCTTCAACATTTTCGCGGTTTGCGTAAATTGTAACGAGAGATTCACCTTGCTTCACGCTATCGCCTACTTTTTTGCGCAGCATTAGACCAACTGCTAAATCAATTTCAGACTCTTTCGTTGCACGTCCTGCTCCTAAAAGCATTGCTGCTGTTCCGATTTCGTCTGCAACGATTTCTGATACATATCCGTCTTCTTTCGCTTCCACTTCAATTTTAAATTGTGCTTGTGGCAATTTAGAAGGGTCATCAACAACAGATGCGTCACCGCCTTGCGCTGATAAGAACGTTTTAAATGATTCTAGCGCTTTTCCGTTGTTCATTACTTCAATTAGCTTTTCACGTGCATCTTCTAAAGATGAAGCTTGTCCAGCAAGGTACACCATTTGACTTCCAAGTGTTAAACATAGCTCTTCTAAATCTTTCGGCCCTTTACCTTGTAATGTATCAATTGCTTCTTGAACTTCTAATGCGTTACCGATAGCTTCACCGAGTGGTTGACTCATATCAGAAATAACTGCCATCGTATTACGACCAACGTTATTACCGATACGTACCATTGCTTCTGCTAAACGTTTTGCATCTTCATCCGTTTTCATAAATGCACCTGCTCCAGTTTTTACATCAAGAACAATTGCATCTGCACCAGCAGCAATTTTTTTACTCATAATCGAACTTGCAATAAGCGGAATTGAGTTTACTGTTGCTGTTACATCACGAAGTGCATATAGCTTTTTATCAGCAGGTGTTAAGTTACCACTTTGGCCGATAACAGCGATTTTGTTTTCATTTACAAGACGCATGAATTCATCGTTTTCAATTTCCACATGGAATCCTGGAACTGCTTCTAATTTATCAATTGTACCACCAGTATGTCCTAAACCGCGTCCAGACATTTTCGCTACTGGTACATCTAAAGCAGCTACTAATGGACCTAATACAAGTGTCGTTGTATCACCAACACCACCTGTTGAATGCTTATCTACTTTTACACCTTCAATAGCCGATAAGTCGATTGTATCACCGCTATTTACCATTGCCATCGTTAAATCAGCACGCTCTTGATCGTTCATATCTTGGAAGAAAATTGCCATTGCAAGTGAACTTACTTGATAATCAGGAATATCACCATTCGTATATCCTTCAACAATAAAGTTAATTTCTTCTGTCGTTAATGCATGTCCGTCACGTTTTTTTGCAATTAGGTCCACCATTCTCATTGTGAAGTCACCCCTTCATTTGTTTTACGATTGCTTTTACTAATGCTAAGAAGTTAGCTTTAACACGTTCTGTCGTTTCAATTACTTCATCGTGATGAAGTGGTTGATCTAAAATACCAGCTGCCATATTTGAAATACAAGAAATACCTAATACTTTCATACCAGCATGACGCGCTACAATTACTTCAGGTACTGTTGACATACCAACTGCATCTCCGCCAAGTGTACGAAGCATACGAATTTCAGCAGGTGTTTCATATACAGGACCTGTCATTCCCACGTATACACCTTCTTGTACTTTAATATTTAAGTCTGCTGCAACTTGTTTCGCCATTTCGCGAAGTTCTACTGTATATGATGTAGACATATCAGGGAAACGTACGCCCATTTCAGAATCATTCGGTCCGATTAATGGATTCGTACCCATGAAGTTAATGTGGTCTGAAATTAACATAAGATCGCCTGGCTCAAATGATGTATTTACACCACCAGCTGCGTTTGTTACAACTACTGTTTCTACACCTAGTTCTTTCATAACACGAACTGGGAATGTTACTTTTTGCATGTCGTATCCTTCATAGAAGTGGAAACGTCCTTGCATTGCTACTACTGTTACACCTTGAAGTGTACCAAATACTAGTTGACCTGCATGGCCTTCTACAGTTGATACTGGGAATTCAGGGATTTCACTGTACGGTACTGTTACTGCGTTCTCAATTTCGTCTGCTAATACACCTAGTCCTGATCCAAGGATTAGTCCTACTTGTGGTGTCTCTTGAAATTTCTCTTTTAAGTATGAAGCTGATTTTGTAATAAGTTCACGATTCATTTGTTTATCCCCCTATTTCTTTAGCTCATTTAAGAAGCTTGTTCCGTATTCTGGCATTTTCACACCGAAGTTTTCTGCTACTGTTGCACCAATATCAGCAAATGTTTGACGAAGTGGTAACTCTTGTCCGCCTTCTTTCATGCTTGGGCTATATGCTAATAATGGTACATATTCACGTGTATGGTCAGTACCAGGGTGAATTGGATCATTACCGTGGTCTGCTGTAATTAATAATAGATCATCTTCTTTTAGTTTTGCGAATACTTCTGGAAGACGTGCATCATATTCTTGCAGAGCTTCTCCGTATCCTTGTGGATCACGGCGGTGGCCGAATAATGCATCAAAGTCAACTAAGTTTAAGAAGCTAAGACCTGTAAAGTCCATATTTAATGTATCTACAAGCTTATCCATTCCATCCATGTTAGACTTCGTACGAAGTGATTCCGTTACCCCTTCGCCATCATAAATATCAGAGATTTTACCGATAGCAATTACATCGTAGTCACTATCTTTTAATTCGTTCATTACTGTACGGCCGAATGGTTTTAATGCATAGTCATGACGATTTGGTGTACGTGTAAAGTTTCCAGGTTCACCAACGAATGGACGAGCAATAACACGACCTACCATGTATTTCTCATCTAATGTTAATTCACGTGCAATTTTACAGATTTTATATAACTCATCAAGTGGCACTACTTCTTCGTGTGCTGCAATTTGCAATACGCTATCAGCAGAAGTATAAACGATTAAAGAACCTGTTTCCATTTGCTCTTGACCAAGTTCATCAAGAATCTCAGTTCCAGAAGCTGGCTTATTACCGATAATTTTACGGCCTGTTTTTTCTTCTAATTCATCAAGTAATTCTTTCGGGAATCCTTCCGGGAACACTTGGAATGGTGTATCAATGTAAAGGCCCATGATTTCCCAGTGACCTGTCATTGTATCTTTACCAGTAGATTTCTCTTGCATTTTTGTGTAATATCCAAGTGGTTTCTCTACTTTAGAGATACCTTTCATTTCTCGAATGTTACCAAGACCTAATTTCACCATGTTAGGCATTTGTAACCCATTCATATGTTCAGCAATGTGACCAATTGTGTCAGATCCTAAATCACCAAATTGCTCAGCATCTGGTGCTTCACCGATTCCCACAGAGTCCATTACGACTAGGAATATACGTTTATATTTATTCATAACTGCGACCTCCTATAAGTTCAGTTCTACTTCTTGTAGTATGTTCAAAACGCTATAAAGTGAAACTGTTATCCAAAAGAATTCTCATTGTCAAACAGTACTTCTTTAAATCATTTTCTAACCTATTTCGTTTACTTGAAACGATTCAAAAACATTTCTAGTTTTTTCTAAGTCAGATGTCAGACATCTGATACTGATATCATAACATGTTTACGCTTTCTTTTTAATACATTTTCGTAGAATTTCTCATTTTCTTCACACTTCTATTGTAATCCATTCTGCAACGAAGTGCTAATTTTTTTATGATTTATTTCTTCATATTAAAAATAAAAAGTAGCTCTTTAGAGCTACTTTTTATTTTACTTCTATTGTTTCCTCTTTATGTTCATGCAATTCGCCTTTTCTTACATGTACTTTCACTTTGTAAGCACCGTTCTCTTTGAAAGTATGTTTCGTTTCATACTCTCCTTTATTCCCTTCTTTCGCTGGAATAAATTCGTGTTTTTCAACACCATCTTTCCAAATCTCTAGTTGTACTTCAGCACCAGTTAGGGCTTCTTCTTTTTGTTTTAAATGAACTTTCATTGTAGATTCAGCATTTGCCTTTATGTCTCCAGCCATAAGATGGATCATTGTGTCACTTTTATGATCTCCATGTCCTGCACTGTGATCACTATTTTCTTTTTTCGCATCTTCTACTTTCGCATTTCCTACAGCAACTTTCACTTCTGGCATAACGTGCATTTCACGTGCATTTGTGTGAGCGATAATATGGTATACTCCATCCGTTTCGAATGTTTTCTCTACTGCATAAACACCTTTTCCTTTATGCTTACCATCTAACATCTCGTGCTTTTCGTCGCCATCTTTCCAAATTTCAAACTTTACATCATCGGCATCCGTTACTTTTTCTTTCCCTTGTGTAACAAGTGCTTGTACTTCTGTTTTTTCACCTGGTTTAATTTCTTTCGGATTTGTTTGGACTGCTACTTTTACAGCTTCAAGTTTCTGTTCTTTTTTCGGTTCTTCTTTGTTTGTATTACAGCCAGCCAACGCTAGCATCGCGATAAATAAAGTTATAATCAGTTTTTTCATCATCATTTCCTCCTCGTATATTAATATTTAAGCCCTATCTCAGGCTTAGTTTTACTCTCTAATAAGAGTCCAGTAATAAAGAAAATACTTGGACGTCTCAAGATATTTCTAGATAAT
>NZ_JAKUFX010000124.1:0-16352 GCF_022663635.1 Bacillus cereus group sp. BfR-BA-01356
ATCGAGAGATTCATAAGAAAACGTCATCCTTTCTAGTCTAGCTTTTTTAGAAAGAATAACGTTTTTTTACACTTGGGGGTAGTGAAGATTTTTAAGTTGATGGGCATGGGGGCCCACCCACATTTTAACGAAAATATACACTAAGCGAATTTTAGCATAAAACGAGTCATCTTTCTTCCTAAAATAAAAAGCTAACTCGTTTTATTTGAACTGTTGAATACTTAATATTTATTCCGTTATTCATAGCCAAAAACCGTACGATATAAAAATATTTCTAACTATTTTCATTTTTTCAGAGGCAAGTGTATAGGGCTTTTCTTAGTACAAGTTCTGTTCGTTCATTACCCATGCCAAATCTATAAAACATTGTTTAGAAGTGTAGCAAGGGTTTGTTAATGGTTCAATTCTTCTTCCACAACTATTTTTGTTAGCAAAAACTTTTATTGTTTTAATAGTCTTTTGTTTAATTCCCACAATGCTGTTTTGTTGCTATCCCATTTCAAAAGCGTTACTGCTTCCTCAAAGCATAACCATTTATAATTAAAGTGTTCTTTAGATAATGATATGTTTTTTGTAGGGACTTTAACTCCAAAAGAAAATTCTTTTATTACATAAACCTCTTCTCCCCAAAGGAATCCTCCAACTACATCCTCTACTGGTAGTGAAGACACAGAATCTAATTGTATATATGGACATTCTCTTGTAATACCAGCCTCTTCAAACGCTTCCCGTTTTGCTGATTCAATAGGAATCTCACCGTCTTCTCCGCCACCAGCTATTCCTTGCCAATAACCATAATCACTTCGGTTAAAAATGGCATATTGAATAGAATCGGCAGTTTTTATATAAGGAAATATCAATACTTGATATGACGCCCTCATTACTTAACCTCCTCTCGAAAATAAGTTTTAAATCAATATGAATAAAGAGCCGCCATCACAATTCTACATTATTAATGCAGGTTTATAATGTCGGCCCTCTATTTTTAAATAATTTTATTTTTCATAAACAGGCTTACTCTTAACAGAGGAAAAACTGATTATTTCTTGTCGAATTTGTTTAGCATGGTTTTTCCTAAATGTTAGCAGTACCCTATATTATTCAATTGCGCCAGCAACATCATAATCATTTAAATCTAATTCAATCGTTTTTCCGAGCGCTAGTTTAGCAAGTTCCGCTCCTAGATATGGACCAGCTGTTAAACCCGAAGCCCCTAATCCATTCGCAACGAGAATTCCTTCAAAGTTAGGTAGCGGTCCGATAACAGGTAAGAATCCTGGTGTAAATGGTCTGAATCCAACTCTCGTTTCAAGCATTGTAGCATTTTCTAAGCCAGGCGCAACTGTTAATGCCTTATGGAATACTTCATGTAAACCACCTGCTGTTACACGATGATCAAAACCAGTATCATTCTCATGTGTTGCACCAATTACGACATGCCCATTGTCAAACGTTAAAATATATTGATCGTTCGGTGGCATAACAACTGGCATATTTTCTGTTGCTGTATTCTCGATTTGCAGATGAACAATTTGTCCTTTTTGGAATGTAACTAAGAAATTAATCCCTAATGGTTTCAAGATTTCATTCGCCCATGCGCCTGCAGTTACAATAACCTTTTCTGCTAAAATTGTTTCATCGTTTACTGTAACTCCCGTAATATGATTTCCTTCACGGACTAATATAGCATCGCCTTTTATGAAAGTTGCACCATGTTTTTTCGCAGCACTTATTAATGCATTGCGTAATAATCTCCCATTTACTCGTGCAGCACCACTAATATGAACAGAACTATATTCGTCTGATAATGCTGGGAATAATTTTTTTGTTTCTTCAGCTGATAAGCGAGTGATTTCACCAATCTCCGGGGCATCTTCACGTCGTTTATAAGCTCGCTCTTCCATTTGATCTAACTTTTTCTCGTCAGTATGTAAACTAATTGCACCT
This sequence comes from Bacillus cereus group sp. BfR-BA-01356, assembly GCF_022663635.1. Lineage (NCBI taxonomy): Bacteria > Bacillati > Bacillota > Bacilli > Caryophanales > Bacillaceae > Bacillus > Bacillus cereus group sp. BfR-BA-01356. The sequence continues at coordinate 1,948 of NZ_JAKUFX010000124.1, forward strand.
ACACGATTATATCCTGTGTCAGTTTCACCGTCTTCTTCTAATTGCTGAATTAACGAAGAATAGTAACGTGCACCGCCTTTAACAATTTTATACCATGCTTTATTACGACGCTGTGATAACCATGGACATACAATTCCTGCTCCTGCATCAGTTGCTTGCCCTAATTGTTGGCGATCCACGATAGTAACATTCGCACCTGTCTTAGCAAGATGATAAGCAGTAGACGCTCCTAAAATTCCAGATCCAACTACAATATACGATTTCATTTCAAACACCTTTTCTCTTTTGCTAATTATATAAATATAAGAACATTCCTTAGTATAATGGAAGGAATGCTTTTTTCAATGTACTCATCACAATTAATTGTTGCAGCATTGTGACTTCCTTAATCATTATTTTTTCTTCTTACGGAATAATTCAATTGTTTTATAGCCTTGTGAAAGGATTTCTATCATTTTCTCTAGACGTTTTTCACGAGTTTTTTCTTGTTTCACAGAAAAAAGATTACGTGCCCAATCTTTTTGGTATCCAGGCGTTAAACTTTGATAAAACTTAAGTTCATTCGGATGATTAGCTAGTAATGCTTCAACATCTTTAATTCGATCTGCATAATCGGCAACACATTGACTCATAGCAGATGTTTTCGTTATTTTTTTCTTTTCACGTTTTAAACCTACAACAGTAAAGACTTCATCCATACTTACCATTCGTGCAAATTTAATATCGCTTTCTCCCACATAACCATCTTCTCCAACGTTTAATGCCGGAAACATCTCATCACGGTGAATAAACGTACTATAACGAGCATTACCTTTTTTCGGATATGCGAAGAATAGGTAACCTTTTTCAATTAGTAATTCTTCATTACTAATAATAAAATTCGTTTGTTTCACCATTTCATCAAGCGTTTCTACAAATATAAAGATAGCATCGTGTTCTTTTGAGAATCCATTTTCTTTACCTGTAAAAATGTCATAATCACTTGGTTCGTTAATAACGACCATATTTGTATACTTATTAAGTTTCAATTTATCAATAACTGACATAATAATCTTCCTTTACATTCAAAATTCATTGTACATACTTTTTCGTACTGTTCTAGTGTATTATATGTATTAAGAAAATCAAACTTTAAATCGTGTTATTCTGCTGCAAAAGAACAGAATTCTTTAATAGATGGGGTGGTTTTATGCCATATGTAATCCGGGATGAAGGGCTAGTTTTACAAGGGGATGATGGAAAAGAACCAATTTTTCATACATATGAAGAAGCTGAGGAAACATTAAAAACATTAACTATACCGCAGTTTCCGAAACGTATTAGAAGAAAACCATTTACATCAAAAACAATAAAAATAGCCGTTTCTGAATAAGAACCGGCTATTTGTTTATTCATAACTTAATAGAAAATAAAGTATATAAAAACTCTCTATATTGATCTTCTGTAATTTCAAGCTTAGTTTTTTCCCCATGAATAATTTCAGTTAAACTTGTATTCGTTAATGAAATATGACCGGAGTTCGTCAACTTTACTGCAATTGGTCCTTTATTAAAAATAGACTTCTCATCTTCTATCACTCTTCTTTGAACGTCGTTTACTACTATCTCATCAATATTATGTTTATAAAAAGCATGACAAACTTTCCATTCTCCATCAGTATCTATTCTTTCTAAAACATAATTTCCTTTACTCGTATCTTTTCGTCTCACCCGGTACGAACCATTTTTTGAAGAGACAGACTTACCAGTAAAAGGTACAGGAACAAGAGGTACTAACGAAGCTATACCTACATCAATTAAATACTGTACATTATCATAAGTTAAAATAATTGTTATATGGCCATCCTCAAGTGCCCATGCATTTATATCGTTTTTATAAACCGTACCTAATGCCAGTTGTACATCATAGCCACAGTCTCTTAAGAAATAGTAAAAAAGAGTATTTAATTCGTAGCAAAGTCCACCACGGGAACTAGTTAAAATTTTCTCTCGTAAGTTTTCCAGAGAGATTTGATTCGTATTTCGTGCTATAACATCTAAATTCTCAAATGGTATAGTATGCGCAAACGAAAAGAGTATGGTAGGTAATTCTTCAAACGTTACTTCATTACGTTTTTTAAGATTTAATCTTGTGAAAAGCTGATCTTGTAAACTTGTCATATTTAGCACCCCTTAAAAATTTATAAGTTTAAATAATATATGCTGATTGTAAATTTTAAGGGGCACTGTAACAACGTACATTTCATTAAACTGTACCGGTACAAAAGTTACGATTCACATAGGAGGTGTCATTACACATGTTTTTTGTAATCACTTCTTTTTGTGGCAAACCAAAAGCTACGAATATAAATTTAATAGTTTATCTATAGGCAAACTATTACTATCACTTAAATCAACAAAATATTGAAGTTGCCATGCTTGGCTCTTTTTAGCTTGATTACTAACAGTGGTATCCCAAACAGGATAAATTCTCATTGCCATTTTCCCTGTTTGACTTTGTGTTCTCAATATTTTTTCTTTAAGAAGAATCTCTTTAGGAAAAATAAATTGCCCTAGTTTATTATCAGCAATACAAGTGATTACTAATAAATCAGGAGCAGCTTCATAAGAGAAAGCTCTATTTCGCATATTTTCATCTTTCTCCCAAAAAGAAACAAATTGCCCAATTTTATTTGGAGTAACTCTTGATTTTCTAAAACGAATGGTTTTGTTATTTAAGTGGAATAAACATCCGGCATATTCTGCGTTTTGCTTTTCTTCTTTTAGATTCGTAATCATTAAGTTGTTAGGTTTGTAAACTATATTATTTAAATTTTGGATTATATTATTAAAATTGTTCAAAAAAACTCCCCCTTTATTCATCTCTTAGTTTACCACAAACATCAGTTCTTCTATATCTTATATAATTATGAACTAATTGAAATGGGGGAATTTAGCAGGATATAATTATTACTTTAATGTACTTAGTTTTTCAATTGCTAAGTAAAAAATGTCATTCCCTTTATTACATTCATAAATAAAATCCTTTAAGCTTTTACTAGTATACATAGAGAAATCTCCAACAATAGCAATCTTTACCGTGTAGTTTATAAACTTTTGAAGGATATCGCCCGCAAGCCGTGTTTTTAGATCAAAGAAATCTTCACTTATTAAAGATTTATGGATAATACTATGTTTCGCATCTACCTCATATTGAACTGTTGCCATAGTATCTAATGCAGACTGAACATCCGATATTAATACCTTATCGTTTCTAATGAGCGCAATATTGATTCCATCGATTACTACTTTCTTTATTTCCATAGTCCCACCTGTACAGAGATAATAAAGTTGTTTAATTTACAATAAAGTCATTTAAAAAATAATATAGTAGTTTAAAAATCCTTCTTCTACTAACGAGGCAGGTTAGTGGAAGAAATAGCAAGTGGTTTTAACTAGGAGAAGTGTCGATGACATTAAAGAAGACACCGAGGTGTCTTCTGTTTTTTAAATTAAGGATATCGATAAATTAAGATTTATTTACTTAACATTATACTTATTTTCGGACCGAAGCACCTAATCGATGAGTATATACAAACCAAGTAATGCTTGCTGTTAATAATGTTGACGAAATTAAAGCTGTAAGAACACTATATGTTTGCCAAATAAGTATCGTTGACCAATCGAAGGCAAAAAACATTATACACTGGGCAATCGTAGCGATTAGGAAAATAATTGTTACGATTGTTCTCTTTTTTGTCATTGGCTGCTGCTCATTCATTTTCCTTTTTCTTAATCCTAAGAAAAATAACAGAACGGCTAATAGGCAAAGAATAATTGTGGTAGACGACAAAATGATGTCCAAAAGCTGTGTGCCGCTTATCTCATATGACTGAGTTAGATTGCCGTTTAATATATCATTAACTTGTAGTACCAGGTTTATATTGGTATTTGCGCCGTTGCTCAGTAAGCAGATGGCTGTTCTTTCATTTGGCAGTATGGCTACTTTGGTACTAAAATTTGGATTACGCCCAGTGTGTTCTATAAACGTTTGTTCGGCGTTTACCGACCAACCTGCCGCATAATACATATCATTGACAGCCGAAACAGACATATCACCTCTATGTGATTTTTCGATGGCCCTGTGAAATATTTCGGGTATGTCCTGCACGATACCCATCTGTATGCCCATCCAACGCACCATATCTTTTGTATTAGAAATGATATAGCCGGCAGGTTTATTCCCAGCATAATCCGGAGCGTTAAATGGAGTTGTTATAAAAAAGGAAGAACGGTAGCCCTGTGCTAACTGTCCAGTGGCTTGAGCATCTTCTTTATAAACATACGTCTGGTGAAGACCTAAGGGTAGAAATACCTGTTCCTTCATAAAGTCTTCATAGCTTTGTCGTGATACAATCTCAATAACCAAACCCAATACGTCATAATTAACGGTTCCATAGTTATATTGTTCACCGGGAGAGAACGCCAATTCTGCATCTACCAGCGTTTCCACAGTCTTTTGCAACATATCAGGCGTATTACCCTGTGGAATATTTTGAAGATGTCTAATATTTGTTAGGCCGCTGGTATGGTGAAGAAAGTTATTTAGTGTAAGGTTTTGCATATCAACAGGTTTACCTTGATACTTTAACGTAAACCAAGGTAAATATTTTTGGATAGGGTCAGTCATTGATAGCAGCCCTTGCTCTTCCAATAGCAAAATCCCCATACCAGTAAAAGCTTTACTCACCGAGGCCAACTCATAGAGTGTATTTTCACTTGCAGACAGTCCCTTTTCAAGATCTGCATACCCAGAAGAAAAGTAGAACACTTCACCATCAGCAAGTATTGAGAGTGACATTCCAGGCACACCTGACGTACGACAGGCATCATCTAGCAATGCTTGTATTGCCACAGATTTCGAATCTGACAACGCATAACTTTGTGTTGCGAATCCTGAGAATAATATAAATATCGTTAATACAAAAACAATAGTCTTTTTCATACACTCTCCTTTCTGAAGAATTATAAGGGTATAAATAACTTATTTTTATAACTATAAACTAAATTCTGATTTATATTTCTATTTATCTATATAATATCAAATAATTGTGAAGAGTTACACTTAAAAACGGGGGCGTTAGTTTAATAAGAAGTAAACAACTTTATTATTCATTTTTTAAGCATTACATAAGCAGATGGATATAATTTGAAACAACTTTAAAGAGCCTTGCTGCATATAGAATGTAGTAAGGCTCTTATCTTTTTTAATCAAAATTCAATAACTTTATTATCACTATACACCACCCCTTTATAATTTACACAGTATGAGTAAAATTGTTTTACAAGACTTCGTATTAATCATAGATTAAATTAGCCACAGCTATTAAAATCGCCTCTATTTTTTATTGTAAGTATATATTTTTTATTACTAATACGGTCAATGAAATTAATGATAGTTTCTCTTTTTTTATATTTTTGAATATATATATGGAATTGCCTTTACTTGTTATAAAAATATTGTGGAGTAACATAACTTAACAAACTATTCAAAGTGTTAATCTCGGTATATGGTTGTATTTTGGTAGTATTCTTGATTTTCTGAGGGTTAAACCACACACCTTTTATATTTGCATTTTGAGGACCAGCAATATCCTTTTCTAAGTCATCCCCAACAAATAAAGTATTTTCCGGTTGTAAATTTAACTTATTTAATGCTAGTTCGAATATACGTTTATCAGGTTTACTAAATCCCACTTCTTCAGAAATAATGATTGTTTCAAAATACTTATTTAAATTCGTGTTAAATATTTTAGCTTTTTGCCTCTGAGTTGAGCCATTTGTTATAATTCCAACTTTAAAGTGCTTCTTTATTTGATTTAAGAAATGAATAGTATTTTGGTCTATTGAAAAACATCTAGGGAAATTATTATTCCAAAAATCTTGGATGTAATTGCGTGGCAATCTATACCTTGGCGTGAATTCATCAAACAATGATTCTAAAACTGTCGTTTTATTACTTATGCCATATTCTTTTTTATCGTATTCTTTGAATTTCTGTAACATGTTGCTTTTAGCCGCACCATCTACATTTTCATAACACTTTTCTAAAACAATTAAAAATAATGCCTCTACTGCTTTATCCCTATCAAGTAATGTATCATCTAAATCAAACAGCATCGCTTTATAACCCATCAAATCATTTCACAACCTTTCTAGCATTATATAAATCTCTCCAAGTTTGTACCTTTAAACTTTTGGTTTAGCAAGAACATTATTATGTAGTGATTAACGATTAAATAGAAACTAGATGAAAGAAATCCAAAGTTCTTGGCACACACTCTAGTATTACGGTAGTTTCTTCTATATTGAAATTCCTTTTCCTCTTTTGGTAAAGAAGCAAAAGTATATTTTCACAAATTTTAAGAAACTACATACAATTCACATTATTATACATTAGTTTTTCGTAAATATTAATCGTACACTAATTCATACAATAAGTTTTTTTAAGCAATTATTTCTCCATAAAAAAGTAATAAAGCTAATAATACTTTTTGGTAGTAAGCGTTCTATGAAGTTTACTACTGTATCTCCACATAAACTCCAGATTGTACGGCTATAATGACTACCAGAGGTGATATTATGAAAAACTATCATATCCTCGTGGTAGAGGACGATCAAGAAATTCAGGAATTAATTAAACAATTTTTAATGACACAGCATTATACAGTGGTAGTCGCTTCAGATGGACTAGAGGGTATGACACAATTTAATAAGCAATCCTTTGATTTAATTCTTCTAGATGTCATGATGCCCAATCTTAATGGATTTGAAGTTTCTAAAATGATTCGAAGTCAGTCAAACGTACCAATTATTATGCTAACTGCGTTGGAAGAAGAAGAAGATCAAATGAAAGGATTCGATCTTGGGATCGATGATTATATAACAAACCCCTTTTCATTTCATGTTTTGATTAGACGAGTCGAAGCTGTACTTAGAAGAAGTTATGATAAAAATGTAAATAATCATTTGATATTTAAAGAAGTTCGTATCGATGTGGATGCATATAGAGTGTATGTAAATGACGTTGAAATTATATTAACGACAAAAGAGTTTGAAATTCTACAACTACTATTTCAAAATGAGAGAAAAGTACTTACAAGAGAAAATATCGTAGAGAAAGTTTGGGGGTACGATTATTTTGGAGAAACACGAATAATTGATACACATATTAAAAACCTACGCAAAAAATTAGCTATCCCTTATATTAAAACAATAAAGGGTATTGGTTATAAAATTGATGAATAGTATTGTGAAACTCATGAAAATGAAGCAAATCACTTATAAACTCTTTATGACTACATCTCTCATTTTGTTATCCTTTGCAGTTTTGATTTATTTAACTTTATACTTCTTTCTCCCTACATTTTATGAGCAATATAAAACAGATCAACTTCAAACAGGGATAAACGAAATCATTGATAAGTCTAAAAATCTTACGTTTCAAGATGCGATACCACTTTTTGATGAATACGCAAAAAAAAATAATGCGATGCTTTACCTTCAAAATAAAGAAGGGGTAATTATTTACTCTCCTTCGTTTTCTTTTATTCAAAGTGGTACGCAAAAAACAGTAGTTACTAAAGCAACACGATTCGAGAATGCAAGTACCCTTAGCAATTCATATAACGTTACGAAACCAATTCAATTCCAAGATGGTAGTTTAACGCTTATAGTCTTTGCTACATTTCAACCGATTGATGAAGCTTCACAGGTTTTAGTCCGCTTTCTCCCCTATATTAGTATCATTGTACTCGTAATTGGTATAGGGAGTGCTTATTTTTATTCCAGGTTTATTACAAAGCCACTTATTTATATTAATGAAGGTGCACAAAAGATGGCAAATTTAGATTTCTCCGAAAAAATTGAGGTTCGCTCTACAGATGAGTTAGGAGAATTGTCTAATAGTTTGAATGACATGTCTATTAACTTACAACAAGCTATGTTTGATTTGAAAAAAGCAAATGAACAATTAAAAAATGATATTGAAAAAGAAAGAGAAATAGAAACAAAACGCAGAGAGTTTTTTGCGATTGTAGCACATGAATTAAAGTCCCCTCTTACTGTAATGAAAGGCTACTTAGAAGGGATGATTTACAATATTGGCCCTTATCAAAATCGCGATCAATATTTAAAGAAAAATCATCAAATTATTGAAAGTATGGAACAACTAGTTCGTGAAATTTTAAGCGTATCGAAATTAGAACAACACACCTTCAAACTAAAAGTAGAGGAAGTTAATCCTTCAAAGTTAATAGGTACAATCACAAAAGATCTCGAATTTTTCGCTTCTCAAAAAAGCATCGAAATAATAAAAGAAATTGATTCTGACCTTTCTATTTATACAGATTGTGTTCTTTTAGAAAAAGCATGTAAAAATATTATTCATAATGCGGTTATGTATTCACCACATAATGAAAAAGTCTATATAAAGTTAAGTGAGGATTCGAAACAAGGTCAAATCGAAATGCAAATTATAAATACAGGTGTCAATATTAAAGATGAAGATTTACAACAAATTTTCAAACCATTTTATCGAATTGAAAAATCAAGAAATCGAAATACCGGAGGAAGTGGTTTAGGGCTATATATTGTTAAGCAAATTCTTGAAACGCTAGATATAAAGTATTCAATAAAAAATATGGAACATAGTGTGCAATTTTACATGAGTATTCCATTATCTAAACACAAAAACAAACAAACTCTCCTTTAAATAGGACGAGTTTGTTTGTTTTTGTAGTAAGTATAAATTTATTAACAGGTTTTTCACTTAATGGACAAATGCTGCTTCTTAAATGGCGATTATCATAAGTAGTGACAAACTGTATTCAATTTACATATTTATCTTCTACTATAACAGCAAAAAAACGAAATTCCGCATAGCAGCAAATTAGATTCTCTTATTTGAGATGCATTTCATCTATGAAACTGAAAAGGAGGATGAAAAATGCATATTTGCCTCCATTTTTCAGATTAATTTGGAACTCTTTTATGATAAGCTATATGTAAAGATTAAACATAAAGGATGATTCGTATGCAAATAAGACCACAAGTAAGTGAATATAGCTCCTATTATGCAACGTATACCAACTTGGTATCAGACGGAAATATCATACATATTCTAGAACAACAAATGAAGGAAACGAATCTCTTATTAAAGGAAATTTCTGATAGTGAGGGACTTTTCCGGTATGCTCCTACTAAATGGAGTATAAAAGAAGTAATGGGTCATATAGCAGATACAGAACGGATTATGGCGTATCGATTGCTATCTATCGCTCGAGGCGAGACAGCAGAACTTCCAGGCTATAATGATGATATGTATGTTCTTAGAGCTGCTTTTGATAAGCAATCTATGCAAAATCTTCTTGAGAATTTAATTGTTGTTCGCCAATCTACCCTGTGTTTACTTAGAAGCTTAGATAAAGAAGCTTGGTCACAAAGAGGAAATGCGAATAATTCTGAAGTTACAGTTCGTGCATTAGCATACATCATTGCTGGTCATGAGCTTCATCATCTTCAAATTATAAAAGAACGTTACCTTGGTTCTGATGTATATCCAGCAACTTAATATTTGAAGAAAAAGATTCCTATTTATGTAGAGCTCTTTTTCAGAATTTATAACGGATTAGCGCTTAGAACCATGGCAATTAAATGTCTTTATTTATAAAATTCACCACATAATATATATGTTATCCCTTCTTATTCTGTACATAATTTTCTTTAGGCTGATATACTATAAACACAATAGTTCTGGAAAGGTGATGATATTATGTATGAACAACAAAATAATAGAGATAGAGATCAAAAAATGATGTTTTCTATGCAAGGAGTTCCCACAAATAAAATTAACATGAATCAATTACCTAAATGGATTAGAATTTTTGGCTATTGCGCGTTTGGTTGGATGATAGTATTTAGTTTAATTATGATTGTAGGTTTAATTCTGCAATAACTATACAGATACATAGGGAAACGGGACAGCATTTAGATCATACATCTAGGTAATGTCCCGTTTTTTATGTGTAATTATCCCATGATATAGGTAACCAATTATAATAAAAAGAACTTGTAGGATATTCTACAAGTTCTTTTTCAAATATTATTAAAACGGGAACGACAAACTATTTTAACATTCAGTACAGGGAGACCATTTTGATTATGGCTTGATTTTATTATAAATCAAATATAAGCTTTTGAAAGGTCTAGTTTTTGAAAAATATGTGAATTAAACAGCTACGATGTTTATATTAGATTTCATTTACGACCAACTTCTTCTTACTTAAATACACTGCACGATCTGATTTTTTAGCAACCTCCTGTGAGTGCGTCACAACAATAATGCATTTATTCTCTTTATGTGCAAGTTCTTGAAATAGTTCTATTATATCCATTGCAGTTTCCTCGTCGAGGTTTCCTGTCGGCTCATCTGCAATCAGTAAATCAACATTACAAGATAGTGCCCGAGCAATTGCTACACGCTGTTGTTGTCCACCGCTTAGTTGCAGGACGTTTCGTTTCGCTTCAACTTCTGTGAGTCCTACCCTTTCTAACAATTCTAATGCTCTTGCTGTTTTATTTTGCACTTTAACACCCGTAATTTCCATTGCTGTTAAGACATTTTGAAGAGCTGTCATATAGGTTATCAAATTATAAGATTGGAAAATTACAGATACATTTTGATTACGGTATCGATCCAAACCAATTTTTCTAATATCTTTGCCATTATACAGTACATAACCATTTTTAGGGACATCCAGTCCACAACCTAAGCTCAGAGTTGTGGTTTTACCAGATCCAGATGGTCCTAAAATCGTGTAGAAATGTCCTTTTTGAAAAGAAAAGTTAACATTATCTAGTATCGCTACATTTTTCCCATTACTTTCATAATAATAATCCAAATTTTTAAACTGTAAAATCGTCTCCATATTAAGCCTCCTCATTCATCTTTTAAAAGAATTTGTTTTGGGTTTAAACGTAGAATAGATAATGCTGGAAGAAGCGTTGCTATTATAGCAATAGCTAGTCCAATTCCACCCATTTTCCCTACATCTTCTCCTGTTACACTTACATCAATTTTATCAATTGGATCTTCTTTTTGATTTTGTAGAGTACCACCAGATCCAGCCATCATTACAGTACCATGTTGCGAGGTATCTGTTTCTTCGCTTGCAGTAGCAATTTCATTCGAAAGTAAATTATCCCCGATATATTGAGAAACTTTAGCTCCTGTTGTTATGGATAATCCAAATGCTAAAATAGCGACACACACTACTTCTACTACGAATTGCGCCATCAGTTTCCACTTTTTCTCTCCAATAGACAATAGAATTCCCATTTCTTTACGACGCCCTTTAATTGATAGCATAATGATTAATCCTAAAATGATCGCACCTGCAATCGATACAATATAAATGATCATTTGAGAAGTCGAAGAGATATTTTCGATAGGACCAATCATTTGCTTGTACAATGAATCATGCGCATCTAATTTATAATAATTAAAATCAATATTAGATTTTTTTGCTTCTTTTTTAAATGCATCAATATATTGTGGATCATTCAAGAAATACACGACTTGAACACTACTTATACCTTGGTCTACTTCTAATTTTTTCATAGTTGAATGCGGCATATATAGTTTATTAGCTGGATCCATAATAGGAGGAGCCTGTTGACCCATTCCTTGCTCATTTGTTTCGTAAATACCGATAATTTCAACCTCAAGGGTTTCCTTCTTATCCCCTGATTGCACTTTAACTTTGTCTCCTACTTTCAAATTGTTTAATTCCGCTAATCGTTTTTCCATTAAAGCTACATTCTGATCCTTCATTTGCTCTGTAATTGGTTTTCCATCAATGATTTTACTTTTTCCGTTTTTAAAGCTTTCTTGTAATGCAGTCTTGCGAACTCCCTCAATCATAAAAGAAGCATTCATATCTATTTCTGTACCAGAGCTTGAACCGCCTCGCACAGCCGCCATTCCAGCTTTACCTTTTCCTTCTTCTTCTGAAGCTCCTACTAGTTTAAGTCCATCAGAAATACCAAAAGTGTTAGCTATGTAATTATAGTCTTTTACATACTTGGATTTCGCTAATTGATCTGTTTCTTTTGTATCGAGCTGCGGTGGATTTGGCATTTCTCCAGTTTCCTTAGCTTTTTGACCTAATTTGTCGAAATCAAGACCTAAAGTAACATCTGCACCAAGTTTTTTTCTCGCAGCATCCGCTGCTTTTTTTGACGCATTTTGGATTGTGAAACCTGAAAGAACCAAATTTGTAACAATCAGAAAAACTGCCATCAAAATTAATGATGTTCCTATCCTTTTTTTCATACTGAGAATTGCTCGTTTCATAAAATTCATTTTTTCTTACCTCCTTGATATCTTGTATTCTATATAGGTTATCTAGAGTTTATATGGAGCTAATCGGTAGTTTAACTAGAGATATACGGAGTTTATGTGTAGTTATTTACCTGTTCCAGAAAAGCTAGAACATAAATTCAAAAACACAGTCGTTTTTGAATTTCGGTAAGGAGTTAGTCAATTTAAGAGACTTATAGAAAAGAGAGGTTAAGCTTGATTTAATGTATGTAACATAAAAAATATATTTATTGTATAATTTCTATACAATAAATATAGAGAACCAATTTGTGAATATCTATATGGGAATTGTAAGTTGTTCTTCATAGAAATTACAGCTTTTAATAAGAAAAGAAGCAAGTTAACATTCTTTTATAAGGATAATAATATTAACTTACTTCTTAAATTTTAGTATAAATTATTTATTGTAAGCTTTATAATATAATATGAAAATTTATCACCTATTTTTATAATTCAAGCACCTACTATTAGGAAAAGAGAATATTTCCTAATTAATTTAAAACATAAATTTTGTCTATGTTTTAAACAATATGTATTTTGGAGGAGGTTAATTTGATTTTTTCAAAACTCATTGATCGGTACGCCTTATATGATTTACACAAAAAAAGAAGTGTAGCGTTTCAGTTTACTTCCCTTTCTAACACTTCATTAAATATAAAGAACATAGAATCTTTTTATAAAGTAAAACCATCACATTTTCATTTTGACATTAAGCATTCAAAGCAGGAAAATGAATACATGGTTGGGCAATTCAACTATAAAAGTTCGATTCAATCCGGTGATTCACACAACGACTCTGTAACTGGGGAATTATTCTTACATAAAAATGAAAATGCACCTCATGTTATCTTTGTTCACGGTTGGAGAATGGATTCTAACGAACGTGTGAAAAAAATATTCCACGATCATATGACCAGCCTGAAGTGGAGTATGTATTATTTCACTCTACCCTATCATTTTGAAAGAAAACCCGATCAATCCTTATTCAGTGGAGAGTATATGGTAAGTGCAAATATTGAACGAACATTACAAGCAACTAGACAAGCGGTAGCTGATTTACGAGCTTTGATTAAATGGATTAAAGCAAATAAAAAGGGGCCCCTGATTCTAATAGGAATTAGTTTAGGCGGATTTATTACTAACTTAACCTCTCTTGTTGAAGAAGAAATTGATGTGTTAGCATCCATTTTCTATGCAAATCGACTTTCTTATTCGATTTGGAATACAACTCCAGGTAAATTTATTAGAGAAGACTTGGAACATCATGGTGTTACGTATGATGATTTAATAGATTATTGGAAAATCACTGAACCGAGTCAAGCATTGCCAAAAGTAAAAAAAGAAAATATTTTATTAATTTCAGGTAAGCATGATCTATATGTGCATTCTGAGGATACAGACTACTTGTGGGAATCTTGGGAAAGACCTCCACGATATATTTATACATGCGGGCATGCCGGGATCGTTCTTAAACGTAAAAAAATTGCAACTGATACTATTGATTTTATTCAAAATCGATTGAACTCCCCACACTTATCCAATGTCATGCCTTAAATCGCGAGATTACTAAGTACAAAATCTTATACTTGTATTGTTATATTTTTTACTAGTCACCTTTGTAAATCTTAGCCCCAAGCCTTACACGATTGAAAATGAAATAAAATAAATAACTAAGGAACTAATTTACCATATGGAAAAACATTGCTCAGCATTTTCACCAGTGGTCCCTGTATATGCAATATTACATACAAAAATCTTTATGTATTACGTTATTAATTTAAAAATAAATTATTCATCCATTAATCTATACCATCCGTATTTACAGTTATGGATACCCTAATTACATATGAAAAAGAGAGAAGAACATTGGTTAATTTGGTATTATCCCCTATAGGTAGACAGTAAAAAAGAGTCCATCTGATATGATGGACTCAATACTGTTTTATCTGGAGGGGATTTTTTTATGGCAAGAAAAGGACAATCAT
>NZ_JAKUFX010000125.1:0-16268 GCF_022663635.1 Bacillus cereus group sp. BfR-BA-01356
ATTTTACATAAAATACTGGTCTAGTTTCGTGATGTCTTTTTTAAGCAATTTGTCCTTTGATAACTTCAAAAGATATTATTTTTCAGTTGACATACTACCGCAGGTCTTTAACCTATAATTAAAAAGGTTCGATAGGTACATATATATCAACTATATGTTTATGTTTTGGATGCTGCTTTGGATCATTTCTATATACTTCAAAAGGATACGAGTCTCTCGGTTTATATCCGCTATTTGGCAGCCATTCACCGTATAAGAAATCCCATGCTCCTTTATATTCATTTTGAAATATTTCAAAATGTCCTACTACATACTTGCCTGAAGGTATTACCATTATTCCAACGTCGTTCGTTTCTACTGTCGATTCATCTGAAATTGTTACACATAGACTTGTTCTTAAATGATAGTCCTCAGTAAATTCATGATGATCGTGGTAAATGGTTAATACTTTCGTATCCTCAAATACATGATAGTTTTGCTTAGCTGCGTAATGAAATAATTTCTCTATCATTTTCGGAAAAGCTATAGTTAACTCTTCATATGTACCGATATGTCTTATGTATGCGACGTTTATATCGTCCGCTGTTACAATTTCAACATTACCTCGAACCTTCTTACATTCATTGTATTGAGAAGTTCTTCTTACGTCTTTGCAATTCTTGCTATTGTCGTTTCGATATTGAGACGGACTTACGCCGTAATAATTTTTAAATGTTCGGGAGAAAACTGCTGAATCTGTGAATCCGAAGTGATACGCAATATCTGTAATCGTCATATCTGTCCGATATGTAAGTAGATGTGTTGCCCTTTCTAACTTCAATCGGTTTACATACCGTGATAATGACTCGTTTACTATCCCCTTAAAAATCCGATGAAAATGAAACTTTGAAAATCCTGCTACATCCGCTAACTCTTCAATTGAAAGTGAATCATTTATGTTTGATTCTATATAATCTTGCACTTTATAAATGCGTCGTAAGTATTCATTTCTACTTTGTTTACTCTCCATATTTCTAGCTCCTCACAACAAAAAGGCTAACTTTTCGCTAGCCTACTTTTACACATGTTTCAAAAATAAAACTCTACTACCGCCGTTCCCATCATAATTTGTATGTACCGATACACCCTCTATCTCATCATCCCCAGCCTCAATTCGAAAACCGATTTCTTGATGAAACTGTATCGATTTTTTATTAACTGGTGACGTAATTGCTTTTACAACTTTACAATTATTTGCACGTGCGACATCAAAGAAATACGAATACAATGTCGATGCAATTCCTCTTCTTCTATACTTCGGATTTACCCCGATAAAATGAACGTACGCTTCCTCTTTATGCGTTTGCGAAAAGAATCCGCATAAGAAACCTAACGTTTCGCCATCTTCTTCAATGATAAAACTCGTTTCTTGAAAGTGAACGAAAAACAATTTTGGCAACATGGCAGCCATGTCTCTCCCGCCCCACCAATCATTTAAAACAGAATGAATCTTTACATAATCTTCCCCTTGGATGTTTCTTACTCGCATATGTTTCTCCCTCTCACTCACTTCATTTTTTCATAAATTTTAATGACTGTTTCTACTAAAAGGATGAATACCCATATCCCGCAAAATACAAGAACAGACTGGAATAAAGAACCTAGCATAACAACACTTATTAAACCTAATTCTGGGCCTGAAATGGACATTTCATCAAATCCTATATTATGTATAAATGGACCGGTTGAAAAAGCCATTAAAATAGATGCTATTAAATAAATCACACTCATTATTTTTAATATTTTTATAGAAAGATACGAAGTTTGTTCTTGCTCCATTTGTGATAATTCGATTTCACCGCTCGCAATTCCTTTTTGTAAACAGTCCTCACATAGAAATTCTTCCTTAATTTTTTTACCACCGTGCAATGTACCTGTAATTTCTTTACAGCGCGAACACTTTCGATTTATCATGTTGTTACCACTCCAATCTATTAAGATTATACTTATATAATTCTGCATTTACCTTAATATCCCTTTTATGTATTTTATAGAGAAAGGTCGTGTTTTATGATTTCAAAACTCACGTTTGGCTTGAAAAAAACCTACCGTTCATTATGAATTAAGGCCTAGTTGTTATGCGATTATTTTTCAATCATCTTCTTCAAAGATTGCTATTATCCAAAAAGGAGACCGTTATTTTTTACCTGGTGGCGGTATGGAAGGTACCGAAACAAAAGATGAATGCTTACATCGTGAACTACTAGAGGAATTAGGATGGGCAATTGAAATTAATCAATATATCGGTAATGCAATGCGATATTTTTATGCGGAAAAAGAAGATACATATTATTTAAACGATGGGTTCTTTTATATTGCGAACATGGTGCAGACACAAACTGAAAACTGTGAGGAAGATCATGTTTTGCGGTGGATGTCTCCTTTACTTGCTGTAGAGCTTCTCATTCATGATCATCAAAAATGTGCTGTTGAACAAGCACTTTTATTACAAAAACCAAAAGGATCTCCTTCTATATGAAAGAGATCCTTTTTATTGTTAACTTACTTTTTTCAAATTGAGAGCTTGCTTTTGAATTCCACCCTTTTTTACAACATATAAGCCGATAAAGATTATAAGTCCGCCAACGAGTTGCATCATATTGATTTGCTCTCCAATAGTTACTGCCGCAAAAATAACTGCGAACAATGGTACAAGATACATATAAACCATTACTTTCGTTGAGCCTATTTTACTAATACCGACATACCACATTGCAAGTCCGAAGATTGTCGCGAAGACGATTGAATATGCTAGAGACCCCCAGCTTGGCATGTCTACTGGCCACGTTAATGTATTTATGTTGAATAAACAATATACAACGAGAGGTACAATTCCAATTAAAGTTGACCAAGATGTGACTCTCATTGCGGAATATTTTGTTATAAGAGGTTGCGCTAATATTGGATACCATCCCCACGCAATCGCTGCGACTAATCCAATTATGTTTCCGAGCCACGCATATTCGTAAGTAGTTCCTCCTGTATGTCCTGTTAGTAAAACGAATGCTGCACCAATAAACGCTACTATTGAACCAATTTGTACTTTCATCGAAAAACGTTCTTGTTTGTGCAATACTGCTAATATCCCTGTAAAAATAGGTGACATTGCAATTAATAATGAGGCGTTCGTTGCTGAAGTATATTTCACAGATAGCATAAACATCGTTTGATACATTGTCGTACCAACGATACCGACTGCTACTAATCGTAGCCAATCTTTTCTTTCAATACGTAATGAGCGTTCCATCATAAAAGTGATAAGTAATAATACCGGTGATGCTACTAAAAATCGTAAACTATTAAATTGAATGGATGACATAAATGCCACTCCATACTTTCCTATTGTATAATTTGCTCCCCATACTAATGCAACTGATACTAGGAGCCATTCCATTTGCCATCGTTTCATCCGAATCTCCCCTTCCCTATTTAGCATAGTAAAATTGGCTGGATATAACACCGTCCAATTGGCTGTTTTTTTACCCAGCCAATTTGCTATACTTGATGTATATAAGAGATACGGAGGCGTTTTTTATGGAATGGAAACTAGATAGTGACAGTAAAATCCCTATTTATCAGCAAGTTGTTGACTTTATTGAAAAACGCATTACATACGGAGAACTTCCTCCAGGAAGCTTCCTACCTTCAGAACGGAAATTAGCTACGCAATTAAATGTAAACAGAAGTACAGTAACGACTGCTTATAATGAACTTCGTGCGATGGGAATTGTAGAAAGTACCACTGGTAAAGGTACACGTGTAAGTACACATATGTGGGGCGTTTCTCCAACATTAACACCCAACTGGAGAAATTTCGTAGAAGGTGGTACTTTTTTACCAAACTTACCACTACTTCGCCATATTCGGGCAGAAGTACAACAAAATGAAAATATTATAGATTTCGCTAATGGAGAACTCGGTTGTAATCTTTATCCTCATGATCAACTACAAGCGATTTTACGTGAACAACCGTTAACGCATTCATTAAGTTACGATCATCCGCAAGGCTATCTTCCGCTAAGACAAGCGGTCGTAAAATATATGAAGGAATATTTAAAAGTTGAGGCGACTGAACAATCCATTATGATTACATCTGGCGCACAGCAAGCACTTCACCTTATCGTGCAATGTTTATTAAATCCAGGTGATGCTGTTGCTTTCGAAAGTCCTTCACACTGTTATTCCTTGCCGTTATTCCAATCAGCAGGTATTCGTATTTTCCCATTACCTGTCGATGAACACGGCATTAATCCAGACGATGTACAAGAGCTATACAGAAAGCACCGCATTAAAATGATCTTTTTAAATCCAAATTTCCAAAACCCTACGGGGACGATGCTTCATCCAAACCGTAGAAAAAAACTATTATCACTTTGCGCAGATTTACGAATTGCAATCGTTGAAGATGATCCATCTAGTTTGCTGACGCTAGAAAAGAAACAACCTTGTCCTACTTTGAAATCAATAGATGAAAACGGAACTGTCATTTATGTACATTCTTTATCAAAAATGATTGCACCAGGCTTACGAGTTGGTTGGCTCGTTGCCCCGCAGTCTGTAGTAGAAAGGTTATCCGACGCAAGGCACCAAATGGAATTAGGTATGAGCATATTCCCGCAGTGGCTTATGCAGCAATTTTTCGAAACCGTACCATTTCAGTCTCATATCGTACCGTTACGAAAACAATTAGCAGAAAAAAGAGACGTTATCGTTCGTGCCCTAAACGAGCAACTTCATGATAAAATCTCTTTTTCAAACCCTACTGGTGGTATATACATTTGGGGGAAATTAAAAGAACCTATAAACGCAAAACAACTCATTATGCAAAGTTTAAAACAAGAAATTGCTTTTATGCCAGGTAGTATTTTCGGTGCGAAAGATGGTTATATACGTTTATCTTATGGAAAAGTGGATATTGATCAAATTGCGGAAGGTATTTCTCGTTTACGCCAGGCTATTTTGGTATGTGAAAATAACTTTAAATAAAGCTTTCTCGTTTGACAAAACCTAAATCTACCATTATTATCAACACGAACCTAGTTATAGGAGTGATAAAAATGAAAATTTACGTTGATGCAGATGCTTGTCCTGTAAAAGATGTAATTATTTTTGAAGCTACGAATGCGGAAATTCCTGTTACACTCGTTACTAGTTTTTCTCATTATTCTAATGCAGAGCAGCCGAAAGATGTGGAAACAATATATGTTGATTCCGGAGCAGATGCTGCTGATTACCGAATTATGCAGTTAGCAAAAAAAGAAGATTTAATCGTAACACAAGATTACGGTCTTGCTTCGCTCGCTTTAGCAAAAGGCTGTATCGTACTACACCATAAAGGCTATAAGTATACGAATGATAACATTGAACAATTGTTACAAACACGATATTTAAGTGCAATGGTTCGAAAAAGTGGTAAGCGTACAAAAGGACCGAAACCATTTACAGCAGAAGATAAAGAGAAATTTAGAGCGCTCTTTAAAAGTATGATTGCACTGTAGAAATGAACCGTCTATTTGTAGAGAAAGAAAAGAAGAGAAGAGAATATCCAAATGAACATTCTCTTCTTGAGGTTTACCCGTTTAAAATGAAGGTAAATTATCTAAGTTATTTTCTTTTATTCCATCCGGTTCACTACGTATAATATCTCTGCCATACTTATGAAATACGTCCACATGAGCTAACTTCCCTGATTTCGCTTCATTAAGAGCAGTCATATAATCTAACTCTCTCCCGCTACTTGTTTTAAAAGCAATTAAATCACCTTCATCATTTTTACGAACAGCAACAATTTGTTCTGCTCCTGAAGTAACTTCCTGAGCTATTTCAAATTGAGCTTGCTCTTCTCCTTGATGTAAATAATCATTATACACTTTTTCAAAGTCTTTTTTGTCCATTAAACTCACCTCCAACACATTTTATTAGTATGGTTGGGATGTAGTGTTTTTATGTACTTTTCTCTTAGAAAAACGGATTTTTAATACCTATGCAAACCCTTCAAAGTCTCCAATATATCATCTGTAAAGGCTGTACTACCCTCTGTCTCTAAAACTCTGAAATATAAACTTCTTAAGAACGATCTAATATTTTGTACTAAAATAGCATGCTGCGGATGTCGGATGTCCTCAACAGTTGCTATACTATGTAGCCAATTGCTCCACTCTTCTTCAGTTAAAAGCTTTTGGTTATGTAACGACATAATTGGCTTTACTAATCTCTCATCCTCAAAGTGTACATATACGTAATCACTCAATCGAACCTTCTGACGAACAGCCGCAAGAATCGCATATGAAAACTCACGATTTTGAATTGTACGTGCTAACGCATCGAGCGCATCTGCTGCATGTGCAGTAGAGTGTGCCCAGCCTTTTCCTTCTACGTAGCCCCTTACATCTTCTTCTAAATATACATATTCCAACACTTGTTCTGCCACACTGTACAATTGTTCTTCCGATAACAACGGTTCTCTTTCATGAACAGATAAAATAAGTGGTGGAATTAATACGGAGAATGCACGTTTAAATACAGAGTCTGTTCCCTTTTCACCAATTTTATAAAATAAATAATCAGGACTAATTGCTTGTAACATTAATCCTCTTAACTCTTTTTGTCTAAATACATCATTTGTAATCCATGTGTGAAGCGTACTATAAATTAAATCATCACGTAATTCAGCATCAGGTGATCCGATATAATCTAGCATCCATTGCGCATATGGATATGCATCTACGTCTTCTGGTACAGCATAATTGTTATTTTTAATTTGTAGTAGTTCTTCTTTTAGTTCGAGTACTTCATTCATTATATTTCTTGTCCCCTTTTTGCGTTTTTTATTGTCTTATCCCCTTTTATTTGCTTCATAAAATTAATTTAATTATAACAATAAACAAAAGGCTATACATATATTTCTGATTATGTATTACGCTCTTTCATGAAATATAACTTCTGGATTTCCTAAATCACTATTCTTAAATATAACATTCGCACACTCTTTTGGATTATGCTCATCTATATACAACTTACAGGCCGCATGATATCTGTTCAAAAACATCTTCTCTGCTTCTTCATAACTTCCAAAAGCTTCAGTTTCCCGCTTCGTACCACGTTTTCTCGCAATCTCAAAATTTGTATCTACAAAGATTTTGTAATCAAATAAATACGCAACGTCTTTTTTCAATAGAAACGTTCCATCTACTATTAATATCATATTTTGCGTGGCCAATAGCGGCTCATTATGTACAGACATATCCGTTATTAAGTTATGAGAAATCGTTTCATACTGTAAATTCCCGTTAGGTCCTAAAGGCATTAATAATCTTTCTTTGAAAGCTGTATAATCGTGTGCATCTTCATAATACCCTCTTGCAGATTCTTTTCCTTTTGCATAGCGAATCACTCTTGGATTATGAAAATCATCAATGCTTGCGCGTGTTACTGGTAATCCTCGTTTTTTTATTTCTTCCGCTAATTCGTTTGCAAATGTTGTTTTTCCTGATGCTGTAATACCACTTACTCCAACTCTTGTTGGATAGGTTAAGTTTAGCTTTACAATATGATCTGCAATTTCTTTGATTCGTTGTTTTCGGTTCATGATATCTCCCTTTATAATTAGTTTACATAATATAATTATAAGTAACAATCCATGTCACTATTTGTCGGTAAATCGATATCCTTTGTCGAATCGTTGATATATCGAAAAAATCGTTGATATATTTTAAGTTATGATAGATATATTTGAAAAATCGTTGATATATTATTAGCTTACTTCCCCTTAAACCCCCGATATAAGGCCGTCCGTAACTCTTGCTTATACTCTTCAATTTCTGGCATTTCGAGTTCTTCTGCTAATCTGATAGCTAATTCAATATCATACGGTACTCGTACAAGTTGAATAGAAAAGCTCGCCGCTTCTTTTTCATTATATGTTCCTTCAAATATTAAATAGGAAGCTTGCGTTATTTCAAGTGGGTTTCCTACGCTACCGGCATTACATAACGTTTTCCCTCTGAAATTTTGAACGAACGCTTGGTGAACATCGCCGTAACAAACGACATCTGGTTTTCTTTCTCCTTCTATATTTTCTGTCAGATCACTATTTTCGAACATACTAATACGTTCTTCTCTTGAAGCGTGTGGTTGAATTCTTTCATATAAACTTCTCGGTGAAGCGTGAAACATACGAATGAGTTTTCCACTCATAAAAAATTCGATTGAAAATGGTAAACTTCTTAAATAATCATTTTGTTCTTCCGATAATTGTTTTTGATGCCATTTTAATGCTTCAAATTCAGTCGGCTTTGTAATAAAATCATCCCAGTTTCCCATTACGACTACTTCACATTCTTTACGAATGATTTCAATTGCTTCACTGGAATGAGGTCCTTTTCCTACTAAATCTCCAAGACAAATAATGCGCTCGATTCCTCTTAATTTAATATCATTCAACACGGATTCTAATGCTTGAATATTACCGTGAATATCTGAAATTACTGCTATTTTATCCATATAAATTACTCCTTTATTTATTAAATTCGCTTGATTGATACCATTTTGGAATATAGGATGAAAAATCATTATGATCTTCTAAAATTCCATTTAATCTTTCCTTCATATCATCTACTAAATGCGGCGTACTTCGATTCGTCCAAACGATATCCGCTGGGAATGTCATCGCGGCGTACAATGTATAGAGTTTCCAAAAATGAAGCGATGGTTCGCCTCCGCAATAACCGTGAACTTGTCCAACCGCAAATGGTTTGCTTATATTCGTTGTAAATAGTGCTACTTTATAAAAATCATGAATAGGATCACCAATATCGAATCTAGCAAAATCTATGACAGCCCGAAACTCATTTTGGTCAATCATTATATTAGCCGGATGAAAATCGTCATGTAAAAATACGATGGGACGATTTTTTAATAAATCATTATGATTTCCTACAAAATCTATCACTGTATTTAAACGAAAAAAGTCTACTTCATATTCTTTCAACGCTTCTAAGTATCTCTCATATTTACTCCATATAGACATTTCCCATGAATTACTTTTATCTTCTTTTTCAACTAAATGAATCTTTTTTAGTACTTCTCCAGCCTTTTTTCCAGCCCTATACTGCTCTTCTGTAGACAACGTTCTTAATATATCTTCACCATCTAATCCATCAATCCATTCAAAAACTTGTACACATTTATTGAATTTAGTAAGACTAATAAAATGAATTAATTTTGGCATAGGAATATGTAAAGAATCTAGCTGCTGCATATATTCATATTCTTCCTGCTTCCGTTCAAAATATGATGAATCGCATACTTTAATAAAATACGAGGCCCCACTCTCTAATTCAATTTTATATTTCTCATCGAATGAAAAGCCTTTTGAAATAACAGTCGCTTTTAACATACGAGGCCATTCTAGTATTCTCTCTATCTCCCTAAGCATTTCTTCCACAACGTTCACCTCTATTAATATATGTACAAACTACCTAGCACTTCATGCTCTCGTTTATTTCCACCTTTAAACTCTACTGCAAATGGATATTCGCCATTCTTATTCAAATGTTCTAGTACTAGCCCTTCTCCAATCGGTTCACAAAACTGCACATGAATATTTCCAAACACTACACTTTGACTCTCAGCATTCCATTTTTCATTTTTCACAACTGAACTTGTAGATAGTCCCATTACTTTTTTCCATTTCCGTACTGTTTCTCGAACGTTTTTTACTGCGTAATGAATCGTTTCAATTTGTTGCACTTTGTTTTTATGTTCAGTGATCGTCCTACTGTTACGTAAATCGTTTCTTCTTTCTTCGTCCGTTTCATTCCACTGTATAAAGAAAGGTAATTTCGGTCCGTTCTCTTCTTGCCTAACAAATAACATTTTCCATTCTAAAAGCCGGCCATCTTTTCTCATGCGTTTCCCTTCAAATGGCCCTATCGTATGTAAGCCGTACTTATTAAAGTTAACTGCTAGCTCCTCAATTGCATCTGTTCGGATCGCGATTTGTAGCATTCCTTCTCCATTTTGTAGTTTCACCACTGTTTCTTGTACTAATGGATTTTCTGCTTCTTTCGCTTTTTCTTCATGTTGAACTGCTAAAAATTCTATATATGATAAATCAAAATAACTTAAACTATTCCAAGTACCCCAATTCGTATGCTCTCCGCCTAATACAGTATGAAATCCAAGTTCCTGCATTTGTTTTGCCGCTTCCTCCGGTGTACCATGAACTGCGTGAACAAGATGATCAAATCGTAACATGTCTTTCTCCCCTTTCTCTCCATCCTTTTATTGTATATTTTATTTTTATTTCATTCAATTCAAAAACTTTAAAACCTAGTTGATTTATACGATTAATATGTATTATAATGAAACAAATTTAATTATTGCTGATTGGAAAAACCAAAGGCACTTTTCTCATACGGGAAAAGTGTCTTTTTCATTTATTATTACAGGGGGATTATTTATGCAGAAATTAATTGTCTTTGCTATTATTGGATTTTTCGCTCAACTGATCGATGGAGCACTCGGAATGGCGTATGGGGTAACGTCTACTTCACTATTATTAATGTTTGGTATTGCACCGGCTGTAGCTTCCGCATCGGTTCATTTAGCTGAAGTCGTTACAACTGCAGCTTCTGGCGCATCTCATATCAAATTTGGAAACGTTGATAAATATACAGTTTCCAGGCTTACATTACCTGGGGCAATCGGCGCATTTGTTGGGGCATGTTTTTTAAGTAATTTGCCTGGAGATGTAATCAAACCGTACATTTCCGTATTTTTATTTACTTTAGGGGTTTATATTTTATTACGATTCATCATTCAAAAACAAATTGTCACTTCAAATAAGCGTATGTCTGCAAAACAACTTGTGCCGCTTGGTTTATTCGCTGGATTCGTTGATTCAACTGGTGGCGGTGGTTGGGGGCCGATTACGACACCTGTTCTTCTAGCAAGAGGAAATGAAGCTAGAAAAGTTATTGGATCTGTAGATACGAGTGAATTTCCTGTTTCACTCGCTGCAACAATCGGCTTCTTCATCTCACTTGGCTGGGAACAAGTAAGCTGGGTTTGGGTATTTTCTCTCATGCTCGGTGGTATCGTAGCGGCACCAATCGCGGCATGGCTAGTTCGCATCGTTCCTTCTCATTTACTTGGCGTATTAGTTGGTGGTCTTATTATCTTTACAAACATTCGTACACTGCTTACTACATTTAAAGTGGATCCAACTATTATTTCACTTTCTTACGTTGCAGTTGGTCTTGTCGTTATTATTTCTATTTTCATTGCTGTTCGTAATCATTCCAATCGTCCTAATACGTCAACGGCTGAGTATCCGAATGATCAGAAGCAAATGCTACCATAACTATAAGAAATACCGCTCAATTTAGAGCGGTATTTTTTATTTTTCTATTTTCCAATTAATCATCATTTCTGTAGCATTTACTCTCTTCATATGTAACTTTTCTAAAACACGCATCGAACTATAATTATCTAGAAGTGTCTCTGCAATTATTGTTTCTACCTCACCTGTTTTGAAAGCCCAATCGATTAGTTCTTTTACAGCTTCTGTTGCATAGCCCTGATTCCAATATTTCTCAATGAATCCATAGCCAATTTCTACTGTTTGATCCTCGTTTGGTTTCCCTTTAAACCCAATATCACCTAAAACGCTATCATCTTCTTTTCGAAGAACATACCACGCCCCCCATGGTAATAAAGTTGCATCTTGTTTTACATTCTTTACATGCCCTACAATATGCGGGCCGCTATTGTATCCTTGCTCGTTAGCGACTTGAATCCTCTCTTCTGTACACGGCACTATATAGAGCCTTTCTGTTTCTAATTTCATTTTGATTTCCCCTTTTTGCTTAAACGTTACTCTAATTATAACAAATAATATGACTTTATTATGAATGTCGAATTATATTTTTCTGAATTTTCTTTTAATTTAGAGGGTTTTTCAATATTTTTTGCGAAACATTTGTATAACAATTTTTTCTTTGCTTATTGCTACATAATAGTAGGTTCGGGTGGAGTTTTGCAAGCGTTTCCTATACAATAACCGATATTTTTTGACTTTTCCTAACAAAATATCTTGCAATATATTCAGAAAGTCATTACAATTGCCATATATTAAAAATCTTAGCAATATATCAAATCCTCATCAATCCGATGAGGTAGAGGTTGCGACTTTTAAGAGTACGACGGACGAGACACAGAGAATGTCACCGACTCCGTTTGAAAGGAAAAGTTGCCGAAGTTTATATTTCTTCTCTGGAAATATGAGCTGGGGCTGTCTCCGAAAGGAACAGAACTGTCACGTTTACAAAATTACCGTGTAAACGTGGGGTGCTATCTTAACGGAAGGGTATGATGGGGTGGTTATTTGTGAAACGTTCCGCCAAATTCCTTTGGCGGTTTTTTGTATTTTTCTCCCCCGCTCCTTCCTAACCTACAAGAAAAGGAGTGTTGAACATGAATAGCGCAACAAATCAATCTACCTCTAAAACGCAAACTACACAAGGACAAGGTGAATTAAAACGCGGATTAAAATCTCGTCACCTTACGATGATTTCTCTCGGCGGTACAATTGGTACCGGACTATTTCTTGCCAGCGGTGGTGTCATCCATTCAGCTGGACCTGGTGGTGCATTAATTGCATACGCCGCAATTGGAATTATGGTTTACTTTTTAATGACAAGCTTAGCTGAACTCGCAGCTTACATGCCTGTTACTGGATCTTTTAGTACGTACGCAACAAAATTTGTTGATCCATCACTTGGCTTTGCACTTGGATGGAACTATTGGTATAACTGGGCAATTACGATTGCTGCTGAACTAGCTGCTGTAACATTAATTATGAAATTTTGGTTCCCAGATACCCCTTCTCTTATTTGGAGCGGATTATGTTTAGCTATTATTTTCCTTTTAAACTACTTATCTGTTAAAGGGTTTGGTGAATCTGAATATTGGTTCGCACTTATTAAAGTAGTTACGATTATTATCTTTTTAATTGTTGGTTTCATGATGATTTTTGGAATTATGGGCGGCGAAACGGTTGGCTTCAAAAACTTCACTGTTGCAGATGCACCATTTAACGGCGGTATCATGGCAATTATCGGTGTGTTTATGGCAGCTGGTTTCTCATTCCAAGGTACTGAACTATTAGGAGTAGCTGCTGGTGAAACATCTGATCCAGAACGTAATATCCCAAAAGCAATTCGTTCAATCTTTTGGCGTATTCTTTTATTCTATATCCTTGCGATTCTCGTTATCGGTTTATTAATTCCTTATACAACTGAAAGTCTTGCTGCAAGTGATGTAACAGTAAGTCCATTTACACTTATTTTCGAAAAAGCGGGCGTTGCCTTTGCTGCTTCTGTTATGAACGCTGTTATTTTAACGGCAGTACTATCTGCTGGTAACTCTGGTATGTATGCATCAACTCGTATGCTTTGGGATTTAGCTCGCCAAGGGAAGGCACCAAAGTTTCTTGGTAAATTAGATAGCCGCGGTGTACCTGTTAACGCATTAATCGTAACATCGATTGTCGGTAGTATTGCTTTCATTGCTTCTTTATTCGGTGACGGTGTTGTATACATTTGGTTATTAAATGCATCAGGAATGTCTGGCTTTATCGCTTGGGTCGGCATTGCAATTAGTCATTACCGTTTCCGTAAAGCGTATATCGCACAAGGAAAAGATTTAAATGACTTACCATATAGAGCAAAATGGTTCCCCTTCGGTCCAATCTTTGCATTTACACTTTGTATCATCGTAATTTTAGGACAAAACTACGGGGCATTTATGGGTGAGTCAATCGACTGGAACGGTGTACTCGTTTCTTACATCGGTTTACCACTCTTCTTAGTACTATGGTTAGGTTATAAATTTACGAAAAAAACAAAAGTGATTCCACTTGATAAATGTGAACTAAAATAAAGTGAAACGAGCAAACAAATTTGTTTGCTCGTTTTTTGTTGCAAACCTCTTTACTTCCCTATTGCTCCTGTTTTTGCAATAATAAAGGAAATATAAATAAAGGTTGGGATACAATGAACATTCGCATTACTGATGAAGCAAAAGCAGCTATACATAGATTAGAACTTGAAGATAAAAAGATCGTTCGCATTAGAGGAACAATGACGAACTCTTGTAGTATTTTCGTTGATGTCGATTTAATTTGGGATACATATAACGCAGATGATGTTGTATATGAAGATGCAGAGCTTATCGTACAAATGGATTCATTCACGAAAGACTACACTGGTGATACGGTGAAACTTGATTATAAGACGACAGGTTTTAGTATTACGACTCCGAGTGAGACTTTGGTTTATGGATTGTCGATTAAAAAATAAAAATTGTTTTCATTTGACCACCGAGGTGAAAAAATGGGTAAATATGTTCCGTTAAAATTTTTATTTAATGAAGAATTAGCAGAAAAAATAGCTGATTCTATTTGTAAACACGATCCTTATTTCTCTAAAAACATCTTTGTAGATTCTGTAGCTTGTAAAGTTGAAAATTTAGAGTTAAAACAGCGTATTGAAGTAATTGCAGATGAATTACACAATGCTTTACAAAAAGATTTTAATGCCGCAATACATATATTACTGAAGACATTAGGACCAGAAAATACAACAGAAGTAGGCACATTTACAAATGGATATATGTATATGCCTCTTGCAAAATACGTTGAAAAATATGGGCTTAACGATTTTAAAATCTCATTCAACGCCATGTATGAAATAACGAAAAGAAATACTGCTGAATATGCCATTCGGCCTTTTCTTGAAACATACCATGAAGACACACTAAATATATTACAACAGTGGATTTATGACGAAAACAGCCACATTAGAAGATTAGTTTCTGAAGGTACAAGACCAAGGCTTCCTTGGGCTAAAAAAATAGGAGCTCTAAAAGATGATTTTAAGTACAATTTACAGCTTCTTGAACCATTAATGAATGACCCTTCTAAATATGTTCAAAAATCTGTAGCCAATCATATTAACGATATTACGAAAGAAGATAAAGAACTCGTTTTTCAGTGGTTACAGCAATTACGTGATAAACAGCATCCTATTAATCCTTGGATTATAAAACATGGGTTACGAACGGTGATTAAAAATGGTACTTTACCAAAAGATTTTTGTTTTTAAATATTTTAAACAAAACCGCTTATGCTTCAAAAATGAAGTATAAGCGGTTTTCCTTTTGAATACAGAAATAACAAACGTAAAAAGCACTTTAAATTTCTTCTTTATATCATTATTTTACTAGCTCTTCTATGTTATTACTTTCCTTAATTTTTTCGGATGATAGCCAGAGTGAATAACTTGTTCCATCCTTGTTCCTTAAAAATATGTTAAATTCCTTATTATATAGTTCTTCTTTAAGAATAGTGACTACCTTTCTCAAATCCTCTATTACATATGGATCATTTCTATATTTTATCTCACTGTCATTGAAAACTAATGTCAATTCATACTCTAGACAATTGCCGTCTTTCGGGTGTGGACAAATAATATCCTCAATTTCAAAGTGGCTATTTTGTATCTCATTTAATCTTTCGCCTACTTTGGTTTCAGTTTGAACCAAATATGTCCAATAACCGTTTACTGTGTTTTTCATCGTTAAAAGCAGTTCTTCTTTCGTTATAGCTTTTTGTATATTTTGAAAAGGGAAACCTATAGATTTACCATTATAATCCTCAATTTCAAGTTTTGTTATCTTTCTATTACTCTTCTGAATGAATTGGATTAGAGCATATAAACGATCTAATTCTTTTGATTGGAATTGACTGTAATCAATCTTGTCACTCATTTTTAAAGTTAATAATAACGTATCCGTTGGTTTCTCCTCTATATCATCATCCACTATATATTGAAAAACATTTTTATTTTCAGGTTCCACGTAACCTAATTTTTTAATTTCTTCTAGCATTGGTTTAAATTTCTTATATTCCTCATATGTTTTTTTTCCGTATTGATATTCATCACCTTTTATTCTTGAGTATACTAAGCCATCAACCTCTACTCTAAATTGAATATTTTTATTGTTTTCGCTTGAACAGTATGGTATGTATGCCCCATATCCCCTTCGTGTATAGCACCCCATGCCCATCAACTTAAAAATCTTCACTACCCCCAAGTGTAAAAAAACGTTATTCTTTCTAAAAAAGCTAGACTAGAAAGGATGACGTTTTCTTATGAATCTCTCGA
>NZ_JAKUFX010000126.1:0-16022 GCF_022663635.1 Bacillus cereus group sp. BfR-BA-01356
TACAGAAAGATTCCAAGAAAAACTTCACGGCCTTTCCCCGATAGAATATCGGGAAAAGGCCGTGGCATAATACTCTTTTTATTACTGTCTACTTGACAGGGAGATGACCACTTCGGTCCTCTTTAATCTTTCCGAAACAATCCGAACACCCCAACTGTTTGCAGTATATTTGTAAATGCACCTGGGTCCACTTGTTTAATAATCCTCTCTAATTCGTATAACTCATAACGAGTAATAACCATCATTAACATTTCTTTATTTTCATTCGTATAAGCACCTGTTGCTGGTATCGTTGTAATCCCTCTTACTAATCGCGAGTGAATCGCCTTTCTTACATCTGCCCCATTCTTCATAACAATTAATGCTGTAATCTTTACATGACGAGTATGAATTGCATCAATAATTCTCGTTGATACATATAAAGTCACTAACGTATATAACGCTTTTTCCCATCCATATACATAGCCAGCAGCGATAATGATAATTGCATTAAAAAAGAAAAAGTATGTACCGACAGGCTTATCTTTTATTTTTGATAAAATCATGGCGATAATATCTAATCCACCTGTAGAAGCACCCCACTTTAAAGCAATCCCTACTCCAATCGCCGAAATAATCCCGCCAAAAATCGCATTTAATATGATATCATTCGAAACCGCTCTAACAGGGATGACTTCTAGAAACAAAGTCATAAATATAACACAAAGAAAACTGAAAAAGGTGAAGGCCTTTCCAACCTTTTTCCACGCTAAAATAACGACAGGAATATTAAATAAGCTAAACAATACTCCCGTAGATATGTGAATCGATAAAAAATCACCTAATATTTGTGATAATAATTGAGACAATCCAGCAAAGCCGCTCGCATACACTTTTGCTGGCGTTAAAAATAAATTCATCCCAATCGCATTTAATAAACCTGCGATGATTACAACGATTAACTTCTTTATAAGTTCAGTATAATTCAACTTCAAATCCATTTCGAATCCACCTTTACCCTTCATAAATGCACCGCTATACATAGTCTTTACGAAAAAGGAAATGATAAACGTACAACGTTTAGAAATGGAGTTGATACATATGCCACATACGAGTGATAACGACAAAAAAGCACGCGATAATAACGCAAAACGCACACAAAAAAATGAGCAAGAGCAAAAAAATATTCAGCAAGGTAAACGTGCATATTCTAAAAAGACCGATCACCTTTGATTCCATCGTACATCAACAATTATGTTGATGTACTTTTTTACATTTTAAAGGAAAAAAACATTAAAAATTCACTTCATGTTCACTTCTATATTCTACAATAGCGATAACATATTCGGATGAGGTGTTGGCATGAGAGGGAAACATATTTTCATTATTACTGCACTAATAAGTATATTGATGCTATCTGCTTGCGGACAAAAGAATGGCTCAGCTACAGTCGCTACAGCAACAGACTCGACCATTACAAAGGATAACTTCGAAAAACAATTGAAAGATCGTTACGGAAAAGACATGCTATACGAAATGATGGCACAAGACGTCATCACAAAAAAATATAAAGTACCTGATGAAGAGGTAAATAAAGAAGTAGAAAAAGTAAAAAAACAATATGGAGATCAATTCAAAAAAGTATTAGAAAATTATGGTTTAAAAGATGAAGAGGACTTCAAAAATCAAATTAAGTTCAAACTTGCTATGAATGAAGCGATTAAGAAAAGCATTACAGAAAAAGACATAAAAGACCACTATAAGCCAGAAATTAAAGCGAGTCACATTTTAGTAAGTGACGAAAATGAAGCGAAAGAAATAAAGAGTAAACTAGATGCTGGTGCTTCATTTGAAGAATTAGCAAAACAAGAATCACAAGATCTACTATCAAAAGATAAAGGCGGAGACCTTGGATACTTCAATTCAGGTACAATGGCTCCTGAATTCGAAACGGCTGCCTACAAACTAAATGTTGGACAAATTAGCAATCCCGTAAAATCATCAAACGGTTATCACGTTATTAAATTAACTGATAAAAAAGCTTTAAAGCCTTATGATGAAGTGAAAGACTCTATTCGCAAAAACTTAGAGGAAGAACGTACTGCTGATCCTGTATTCAGCAAAAAATTGTTACAAGAGGAATTAAAAAAGGCAAATATTAAAATAAATGATAGTGATTTGAAAGATACGTTTACTCTTGTTTCTCCGCAAGGAAATTAAAAAAGCACAACCTTATTTTTTTAAATAAGGTTGTGCTTTTTAATCTTTCATCTACTTTATTTCTTAAAGTAAGTCCAACCTTCTTCTTGGTAAACCTTTTCTTCTTTCATCAACTTACCAAGTGCACGCTTAAATGCAGCTTTACTCATGTTAAAGCGTTCTTTAATATCTTCTGGATGGCTCTTATCCCAAAACGGCATTGCTCCGCCTCGTTCTTCCATATATGCATAAATTACTGCAGCATCATCTTCCATTCCTTCTTCTTTACGAGGAAGAAGTGAAATGTTAATTGTACCGTCATCTTTTACGTCAATAATACGGCCCGTTACACGCTGACCGATGCGGACTTGTTCTTTTCTTTCTGTATGGTGTAGGAAAGCACGGAAATGCTCATCCGTTAGTATGAATGAACCAACTTGAAGTGAACGATATACACGTCCGTTTACGTTTTTATTACGCATAGATGGCGTTGCATCTACGATAATTTCTTGCATATCACTGTCTCTCGCTGGAAGAGCGATTAAACGATCACGATTCGTTAATTTTAACGTACAATATAATTCGTCGCCTACTTCTGGCCATACCGGCATATAAATCGGGAACTCATCAGCTGGAATTAGTATATCTTTTGACACACCAATATCAACAAACACACCTAAACTAGGAATAACTTCTACAACCTTTACCCAGTTCCAATCATAAGTTGTAATAATTGGTTCCTTCATTGTTGCTGAAATACGATTTTGGTGATCAAGGTATAAGAATACATCAATCGTATCGCCTTCTTCAATTTCTCCAGCCACTTCGTTTTTATGTAGGAAAATTTCTTCTTCTTCATTCCCAACCATATATCCGATTTCCGTTTCGCGTAAAACAGTTACCTGTTCAATCGATCCTATTTGCAAATACATATTTTTTAATTCCCTTCTATATATATAAAATTATCTTTTTTATCATTCCAAACAAAAGTTAATTATAACATGATTTTTCCTATATTTGTCCAACTGCCCAAAATTCACTATAATAAAATGAGGTTACATGAATATAAATACGAAAACACTTAAGTCTAGACTCGTTTTCAGCTATACTTTAGTATGTACAGTACATAACAAGATTAGAAATTTATTTGGAGGTGCTAACTATGGCAAAAGATAGTTCTTTTGACATCGTTTCGAAAGTAGAATTACCTGAAGTAACAAACGCAATTAATATCGCATTAAAAGAAATCCAAAACCGATATGACTTTAAAGGAAGTAAAAGTGATATTAAATTAGAAAAAGAAGTACTTGTTTTAACTTCTGATGACGAGTTTAAATTAGAGCAAGTAAAAGACGTTCTTATCTCTAAACTTGTAAAACGTAACGTTCCAATTAAGAACTTAGATTACGGAAAAGTTGAAGCTGCAACTGGCAACACTGTTCGCCAACGCGCAACACTTCAACAAGGTATCGATAAAGATAACGCGAAAAAAATTAACAACATCATTAAAGAAATGAAATTAAAAGTAAAAACACAAGTACAAGATGATCAAGTACGTGTTACAGCGAAAAGCCGTGATGACTTACAAGCAGTAATTGCAGCTGTTCGTAGCGCTGATTTACCAATCGACGTACAGTTCATTAACTACCGCTAAAAAGAAAACTCCTCTTAATTAGAGGAGTTTTCTTTTTAGTCTTGTAGAGACAATATTACGAGAACAAACTATAGAAAAAAGGGTATGTGCGGTAAAAATCGCTAAGTAAATTGAAAATAAGGAAAAGACACCTTAAGACGTTTTCCCTTCGATTTGAATTACTTTTCTTAGCAATTACATCCTAGGCCAAAGTCATCTTAAAAATTGCTATAACTCATAATTCCTCTCCTCGCCGAAACGTAACAATTTATGAGTATAAGAATATTTTCCAACCTTTAATGTAATGTAAAATTAATAAGTATTTTAAAAAATGTTAATTAAAAAAGAGTTAGAAGTGGTTATTTGAAGAAATTAATATTATGGTTTTTATTGGCCACATTCTCCCTAAATACTGTAGGATGTTCTAATAATACGAATACACTAACGGATAAGTCTAACTGTATCAACAAAGCTTGGTACAAAAAAAATATGTCATGTAATCATTTAAAAAAACATTAAATAGTTAATGATAAAGGTCATAAAAAAAAGACACCTCAAAGTGCCTTCCTCCGACTTGAATCATCTCAATCTTAACAATATTTGGATGTGATTAAAAAGAAGCATAAATTGTTAATAAAGATGCAGACTTCAAAATAAAAAGTACACTAAGTAAACTCTTATTCAAAAATTTATATTAAACACTAATATTTTAGAAGCAAGTTTATAAGTATAAAACCTACAGAGATTTTCCCTGTAGGTTTTATTATATTTCAAGTGATTTCCAAATGAATTATAAGTGACTTTTTTCAGTTTGGTTTTCTAAATATTTTTCTTTAACCATTTTTATCAGATTTTCTTTTTCTGTTAGTTCAAATATAAATAATGCTTTTTTCATGTTATTTGCAATATCTTCTTCATTCTGTTGTTTAAATCTTAATAAATTCCATCCCTTTAAATAGTAAAGTTCACCTAATAAGTATAAAGTATTTAGATTAATAGCTAATTTGATTCCTTTATCAATGTATTTTACCGCCTCTTCATATTGATAGGTCATACCTAAACATTTCGCTAAATTAAAAATGATTTTTAATTTAATCGCTTTATCTCTCGGGAAATCTAACTTATTAAAATTAGTTAAACACCTTCTTAATATAGTAATACTTTTATCATATTCTTTATTTTCCGCATAAAATATAGACATTGTCTGCATAATATCTATTTCTCTTTCTGTTAAAAAATCAACATTGGTTAAAGTTAGTTTTAATGCATTATTTAAAAGCTTTAAAGCAGTTTTTATGGATCTGTTCACCTCAAATATAGCAATCGCTTCATGCCATAGGAGAAATTGTTTATCTTCTTTTGCCTGGAAATTCTTTTCATCTTTCTCTTTTTTCACGATTTCATAAAGTTCACTATATTGTTTTTGCTTTAAGCAATCTTTTATTACGCATTTTACATTTTCTACATATTTTAATTTTTTGTTTTGAGTTAATGCAAATATATTATTTGGGTCAATACCAAGTCTTTCTGATAATTGATATAATAATATGCTAGATGGATAAATCACACCTTTTTCTATTTTGCTAATTTGACTTTGTGAACATATTCCATGACATAATTCGGATTGTGATATATTTTTTTTAATTCTAAGCTCTTTAATGGTAATACCCAAATCGTAAAACTCCATTTTCCCACCTACTATTTAGCACTATATTAGTATAAGAGTATTCTCTAACTTTTAATGTAATGTAAAATTAATATAGTTGCAATTATTGTTTCAAAGGTCTTTCTCTATCCGTATGGACACAAAAACAGGCTAGGAAGAAGGCTTTCTCCCTAACCTGGCCCCACCGAACAAACTTACAAATCCAATAAGAAGACATGAACATAGAGTGAGTAACTTCTCATCTCATCTACGTTTCCTTTTAACTGCAATTAGAAACGCAATAAATAATACATTCACACCAACGATTAAGGAGATAAATAACCAATTCACACCTGTTTCTCCGTTAACTTTATACACGTTTGATTCTTCACGCTTTAAAACGAGATAAAATTTTCCATTTTCCTCTCTTATAATTTCATCCTGTAACAATCCTCTTAACTCTTGTTTTTCACCAATTTCACTTGCAGGTAAGGAGACTTTTTGTGTTTCTTTCGTATTATTAATTGCTACTAAAGTTACTTCATCTTTATATTTTCGTTTTAGTATACTCATCCCGCTCTTATCATACAGAAGCTCAAACGTACCGCGTCGTAAAGACGGTCTCGCCTGCCTAAGTTCACCTAGTTTTGTTATGTGTTGCATAAACTTTTCGTCTGACTTAAAATCCATTAATCGTCTATTATCGGGTACACTTCCTCCATCTAATGCAATTTCAGTTCCGTAATAAAAATTCGGAATCCCAGGTGATGTTAACAAATAAGTAAGCGCCAACTTTAAACGTGATGGCGGATAATACATATTTTCTTTTGCAATACGCGCATATCTTTTTGTTTCTTGATCATCTAAAAACGTAACAAAGTCCCCTTCTTTTTTACTCACATCGTATAACGATTTCACCGATACATCCGCTTCAGAAAACGATTCTACTATTTTTTCGTTGTATTCGCTATCCTCCTTTGTCATAATACGAAAATCTTTCTTTATCACTTGCATATCTTTTTGCGCGTTATCCCAAAAGGAACGCGGCTTTTTTTCACTATGTATAACATAACTTCCGTCTAAATCAACTTCTTTTATCCACCATTTCATTGCGTCAATTACCTGTCGTTCGTTTTCTCCAAGCGGAAATTGAAATACAACTTTCATTCCTTTTGCATGAGCTTCTTTTACAAGTTCTTTCACATCATTGTCTGTCCCGAAATGTTCATTTACCTTTTTAAAATTTCGCACGTCTAATCCATCGTACTTTCCACTTTCAAAAAGCGGCGAAAGCATAACGGTAGTAAAACCCATTTCTTTTATGTAATCCAACCTTTTTATAATTCCTCTTATATCCCCGCCTTGATACCCTTCTAAATTACCAACTTCTAATTGTTTGTCATTTTTCGGTTCTCCATTATTGAAGCGATCAATCATAATGGAGTATATAACTTCATCTTTCCACTCTCTTTTTTCGTCTGCAAAAGTATGTATTGGTACAAACAAAACAAAAGCTAAGCAAAAACAAATGAATAGTTTCCTAGTCCGTATTTTTCCCACACGCATCCCCCAAGTTTTTAATTGTAAGAATATTATACCAATTATCCGAGAGAAACGCATATGTCGATTTCAATCCTCACAAAATAATATATGTTACATTTTCTAACATCATGTATATATTTTTCTGAATTTTTAGTTGATTTTCAGTTCCTTTTCGAATATGATATGAAACATAACAAAACGATGTTATTTTTTCTAACATTATAGGAGGAGAGCTCATGAATATGGGAGATACAGTTTTTATGTTTGTGACGACAGTAATGGTCATGTTGATGACACCAGGATTGGCACTTTTTTATGGAGGTATGGTTCGCAGCAAAAATGTACTCAGTACAACGATGCATAGTTATAGTGCAATGGCTATCGTTTCGATTCAATGGATTGTTATCGGCTATTCTTTATCATTCGGACCAGATTGGCACGGGCTTATCGGTACACTTGATTGGTTCGGTCTAAACGGAGTTACCTACGCACCAAATCCAGACTACTCATCTACTATTCCTCACAATTTATTCATGATGTTTCAACTCATGTTCGCCATTTTAACTCCAGCTTTAATTTCAGGTGCATTTGCTGAAAGAATGCGATTTTCTGCCTTTCTTATTTTTATCCTTCTATGGACAACGATTGTTTACAATCCTGTCGCTCATTGGGTATGGGGCGTCGGCGGGTGGCTAAGGGAACTTGGTGCACTAGACTTCGCTGGCGGAAACGTCGTTCACATCACTTCCGGAGTTGCTGGTCTTGTATTAGCTATTTTCCTCGGAAAACGAAAAAACATAAATGGTTCTTCTCCTCACCATTTGCCATTTACAATGTTAGGCGCAGGCTTATTATGGTTTGGCTGGTTCGGTTTTAACGTCGGAAGCGCATTATCTTTAAATGATGTAGCTTTAACTGCATTTATTAATACAAATATAGCTGCTGCTGCCTCAGCATTAACTTGGATACTTTCAGAGTGGTTCTTCCAATCAAAACCGACTGCGATGGGAGCTGCTTGTGGCGCCGTTTCCGGTCTAGTCGCTATTACACCAGCTTGCGGGTTCGTTACACCTTTCTCAGCTCTTCTTATCGGAGCAATTGGCGGCGTATTATGCTTCGGAGCGGTCTTTTTCTTAAAAACAAAATTCGGATACGACGATACACTCGATGCATTCGGATGTCACGGCATCGGTGGAACTTGGGGCGGTATTGCGACAGGATTATTTGCAACTACTGCCGTAAACGGTGATGGCGCTAACGGATTATTTTACGGAAACGCCTCGCTGCTGTTGAAACAACTTGTAGCGATCGGCGCAACATATGCGTTCACAATTATAATGACGTATGCCATTATTAAAGCAATCAACTTCTTCCTCCCTGTCCGGGTAGATGAGCACGAGGAACATATGGGACTTGATATTTCGATGCATGGGGAGAAAGCTTATGAGTATACTGAGCGAGTGAACTAAAAAAGAGATGCAATCTATCGATGATAGATTGCATCTCTTTTTTGCGTACCGGGCAACATACCCCACCTAGTATAACTGGAAATATATTAACGGTTTTTTGGATATATCAACGATTTTTCAAATATATCGATTGTTTCTTTCAATATATCAACGGTTCGACACAACATATCGATTTACCAACAAATTCCGACATGTTTTACATGCGAAATACCCCACATAACTTTATACAAAAAAGACGACCGAAGCCCGGTCGTCTTTTCCTATTTATTTCGGAGCATTTCCTACATATTGCGTAATATCAACATTTAATGCCTGCGCTAAACGCATACCGTATTCTTGATCTGCACGGAAGAAGTTACAAACAGCTAATAATTTTGTGCGTTCATTTACGTCTTTCAAGTCATTTGTTAAGTTTGCAATTAAGTTATCTTGCTCTTCTTTAGAGAATGAACGGTAACGCTCACCTGCTTGTTTAAAGTCATTTGGTTTCTCAATTTTTTCACGAGATACATAGCCTTCTACTTTCATAGTTGAATCGCGGTAAGCTGGGTCTTCAACTGGATTTTCAGCATGACGGCTCGGTTCGTAGTTGATTGTAGATGGGTTTTGATTTACTTGCATCGCACCATCACGTTGTTGGTTATGAACAGCTGCGTATGGGCAGTTTACAGGAATTTGTAAGTAATTTGCCCCAAGACGATAACGTTGTGTATCTGGGTAAGAGAATAAACGACCTTGTAATAATTTATCTTCCGATGGCTCAATACCATTTACAGTTGCACTTGGAGAGAACGCTACTTGTTCTACTTCTGCAAAGAAGTTTTTCGGATTACGATTTAACGTCATTGTCCCTACTTCCATTAATGGGAAGCGATCTTCTGGCCACACTTTCGTTGGATCTAGTGGATCAAAGTCTAAAGAGTCCATTTCATCTAATTGCATAACTTGTACGTGTAAATCCCATTTTGGGTGATTTCCTTTTTCGATTGCATCGAACAAGTCACGAGTTGCATGATTGAAGTCTTTCCCTTGTACTTCTTGCACTTCTTTCGCATTTAGGTTACGTACACCTTGCTGTGGTTTCCAGTGGTATTTTATATAAACAATTTTACCTTCTTCATTAATCCATTTAAATGAATGGACGCCAAAACCCTCCATTTCACGATAGCTTGCTGGTGTACCGTAATCAGAAAATACCCATGTCATCATATGTGTAGATTCTGGACTTAACGTCATGAAATCCCAATAACGATCTGGCGTTTGAATATTCGTATCAGGTGCTGGTTTTAAGGAATGTACCATATCTGGGAATTTAATTGCATCACGAATGAAGAAAACTGGTAAATGATTACCTACGATATCGTAGTTTCCTTCTTCTGTATAAAATTTAACAGCGAACCCACGTGGGTCACGTGCTGTTTCAGGAGAACCTTGACCATGAATAACCGTTGAAAAACGAACAAATACAGGCGTTTCAGTTCCTTCATTTTGTAAAAATGCCGCTTTCGTATATTGCTTCATACTATTTTTCGTTACGAATACACCGTGAGCACCTGCACCACGTGCATGCACAACGCGCTCTGGAATACGTTCACGATCAAAGTGTGCAAGTTTTTCTACTAAATGATAGTCTTCTAATAATACTGGTCCACGACGACCAGCTGTACGAGAATTTTGGTTGTCTCCAACTGGAGCACCTTGGTTTGTTGTTAAGCGATTATTTGGATTCATCTAGGGGGATCCTCCTCTTTATTTCGTAGTAATTATTATTTATTTAAAATTATTATAAATTAATTATTATTCAAAACTAAATCTTTGTCAACTATTTCCTTCACTTTTTTGGAAACAATTTCAGCCAAACAGTCGATAAATGCTGATTGTGCATTCGGCATATTTGGTCTAAAATATTTGGCATTTAATTCATCAGTTACAACTTTACATTCATAATCGTTGTCATATAAAACTTCTAAATGCTCCGCTACAAAACCAACTGGGCAATATATGAAAGATTCGTACCCATGCTCTTCATATAAATCTTTCGTTAAATCTTGCACATCTGGACCAATCCACGGATCTGGAGTATTCCCAGCACTTTGCCAACCGATTGTATAGTTTTGAATATTTGCAGCTTCTGCAATTAAATCTGCCGTATGCTTTAGTTGTTCTACATAAGGGTCTCCTGCTGCAATAATTTTTTCTGGCAAACTATGCGCTGAAAAAATTACGACTGCTTTCTCTTTATTTATAATATTAGTAAACGTCTCTTTTATTTGGTCTGCCCAATACGAAATAAACTTCGGTTCATCGTACCATTGTTCAATTGGTTCAATAACAGGACCACCGATTTCTTTTGAAAGACGAATAGCACGGTCATTATACGCTTTAATGCTAAATGTAGAGTAATGTGGCGCTAATACGATACTAATCGCTTGCTCGATCCCATCACGCTTCATTTCTTCTACCGCATCTTCTATAAATGGTGCAATATGTTTTAAACCTAAGTAACAAGTAAATTGATACTCTGTAAATATGTTATTCATTGAATCTGTTAATTTATGCGCCTGTTCTTTCGTAATTTTTGCAAGCGGCGAAATTCCACCAATCGCTTTATAGCGGCCAATTAAATCTTCAAGCGCTTCTTCTGATGGCGTACGCCCGTGACGGATATGTGTATAATATGCCTCTACATCGTCTAATGATTCTGGTGTTCCATACGCCATTACGAGTAAACCTATTTTTTTCTTTGTCATCTATATAACACCTCAATTTTATAAATGAGAATACTTTTCAGAACATTCGTTTCCAATTATAACAAGTAATAATAAATACGTCAAAATAATAATTCTAATTAAATATTATTTATAAGGTGATTTTTAATTTTATATGAAAATTTCTTTAATAAAAAGCGACTTACATAATTGTAAGCCGCTTTTCCCTTATTCCTTAATATTTACCCCATATTCTTTAAACCAAACGTGAATTTGTGCTAAATGAGCTAAAAGCTGTGGCCCAGTCATCAATTGACCAAACCATGGTGTTTGAAATGCACTGCCGCCAGACTGAATTAATCCGCTCAACTGCTCTTTATCAAACAGTTCGTGTAAAATTGAACCTTTATCCGTTAATAGATTTTGAAGCCATACTGTTACTGCTTTTGTATAGTGCGGATTGTGCGTTTTCGGATAAGGACTCTTCTTTCTATATAAGATGTCATGTGGAAGTACACCTTCTAACGCTTTACGTAATAGACCTTTTTCGCGGTTTTTATACATTTTCATTTCCCAAGGAATATTCCACGCATATTCGACAAGACGATGATCTGCAAATGGAACACGTACTTCTAAGCTCGCTCCCATACTCATGCGGTCTTTTCTGTCTAATAATGTTGTCATAAACCATACCATATTTAAATAAAATAATTGGCGTCTTTTTGCTTCTAGCGGACTTTCCCCCTCTAAAATAGGAACTTCTTGAATCGACTCTTCATAGCGCCTTTGTACATATTGTTGTAAATTTAATTTATTTCTCCATTCTTTTTTTAGAAGTTGTTCACGTGCCTCTGTAGAACGCATCCACGGAAATGCACTCGATTGTAAATCATCTTCTCTATAAAACCACGGATATCCACCAAATATTTCATCTGCACATTCTCCAGATAAGCCAACGACAAAATCTTGTTTAATTTCTCGGCAAAACCATAATAATGACGAATCGATATCTGCCATACCAGGCAAATCACGAACGAGTACTGCTTCAGTTAAATACTCTGCTAATTTTTCATTCGAAATGACGCAGCGATGATGGGTTGTTTGAAATGTCTCAGTCATTAAATTAATAAACGGAGCATCTGAATTTGGCTGGAATGCATTCGCTTTAAAGTATTTGTCATTATCTTCGTAATCAATAGAATACGTGTGTAATTGCCCTTTTCCCAATCTCTCATATTCTTTCGCTGCAATAGCTGTAATAGCGCTCGAATCTACACCACCCGATAAAAAAGTACATAGTGGTACATCAGAAACAAGCTGTCTTGTAATAGCATCTTGTAATAAAAAGCGCGTTTTCTCTACTGTTTCTTCAAAAGAGTCTTCATGTTTTTTACTTTCTACATTCCAATATCTCCATATGCATAAACCGTTCTTTGAAAATGTCATCGCATGACCTGGACGCAATTCTTTTATACCAGCATAAATACCGTGGCCAGGCGTTCTTGACGGTCCGAGCCCGAATATTTCTGATAATCCTTCTAACGTTACTTCCGCCTTCACATCTGGATGCGACAATATCGCTTTTAACTCCGAACCAAATAGTAAGCGTCCGCTATCATATTTATAAAAAAGTGGCTTTACACCTAATCGATCTCTCGCAATAAATACTTGCTCTTTCTGTT
Organism: Bacillus cereus group sp. BfR-BA-01356; assembly: GCF_022663635.1. NCBI lineage: Bacteria > Bacillati > Bacillota > Bacilli > Caryophanales > Bacillaceae > Bacillus > Bacillus cereus group sp. BfR-BA-01356. The sequence goes on from NZ_JAKUFX010000126.1 coordinate 12,858, forward strand.
CGTCCCATACTGCAAACGCATATATACCGTTTAAATGATCGACACATTCTTCTTTCCATTCAATATAAGAAGCTAATAATACTTCTGTATCAGAATGACCTTTGAACGTATATCCTCTTCTTAATAATTCCTTTCGAATGTCTTCTGTGTTATAAAGTTCACCGTTATAGCAAATGGCGTAATTCGTTTCATCTTTTAAACAAGTCATCGGCTGTTTACCGCCCTCAGGATCCACAACGATTTACCGCTTATGCCCAAATGCGACATTTCCTTTAATCCAAACTTTATTATCATCCGGCCCCCGTTTCGCTAACGTCTCAGCCATCTTCGTAACGACATCTCTTTCTCCTTCTAATGAGCGTTTATAATCCACCCATCCTGTAATCCCGCACATATAAATCATCCTTCCATCTTATTTCTTTTCTTGAACGTGCAGTAATCCCCACCCTAAGAGTGCGGATCAAAAAATGAAAAACTTGACGATAACCTACTATCCACATATGGAATAGCATTCTCACTCAGTAAAACGTGTTTTATTGTATGCCCACCTATGTCTAGATGTGTCTAGTTATAAAGAACGCACGAACTGTCTATAACAGGAATAACTACTTTTCATAAAGGAGAAATCGTGTATGATACAACGTAAACATATTTTATATAATCAGCCCCGTGCTCATACAGTCGGTAATGTAGAATATATAAACAATGAGTGGGTATTCTTTGATGATGAAAATGATGAAGCGTTTTTATTAGAAGATATTGCCGAAGATGGGTTTGAAATTTTGTATAATAACAATTGGCTACCAGCCCGTTTCTATGAACAAGATGTATTACAAATCGCCAACGAGCAACACCATTTGCAAAATGGTGAAATGATACGTATTCGAAAAAAGTTACTTCTTAGCTATAATGAATGGCTGGAGGAATTACCTGACTCTGTCTTCACATTATTAACCGAATCATTGCAATCACTTCACTACTCTTTATATGATTGCATGTATTGTCATAATTATTTATCTTTCTTACCGCAAGAGGAGTCACGCGAAGGAGTAAATATTCTTTTGTTTGATAACGAAGAAATGATCTGTACACTGCAGCACCATTTCGTCCGTCACACTACGTCAAATAAAAATATGTTCCGTTTTACGAAAGTAAATGGAGAAGAGTTGCATATCGATGCGACATAAAGTGAAACTTTAATCAGTGGGGTAGCCCACTGATTATTAGCCTTCACCAATCTGATGTTTACGGGATAAAGTAAAAAACCACCTTATAATCTCCCAAGTCTTTGAGATTATAAGGTGGCTTTATTTTTTATTAGAATACTTTCCAGCCAATCGGTAATTTCAGCCCAAGGTAAAATACTGCTACTAGCGCAACAATAAATAAGCCCCAAACCGCCCCTGTTGGTTTGTTTTTGCTCATTTTCACAAGAACCATTTCCATTCCACCGATAACTAAAATACCAGCTAACATTTTTAAGCCATACCACATGTGCATGCTACCTGTTGCTGTCTTCACAATACTCATGTACAACATGAAGCCTGTCACAATAATAATGATATACATTAGGCGAAGCCCCATATGTACACCTTTCCCTTTTCTTCCTGCTGAATAAAGTGAATACGCAACGAAGAATAAAATTAAACCTAACGCCCATGCTGTAATATGCATATGTACCATCGTATCCCTTACCTCCTCTTTTCACACTTTTTCACTCTATATGATAACATGTTCATTTATTTTCAGGAAATGTTTCGCTTTTTTACATTTAAATGCTATAATATTTAGAGTATTTACAAACTTCTTGTAATAACAAAAGGGGGAACAATCATGATTCAAACTAAGGATATTATCGAACTTACAGACACATACGGAGCAAATAACTATCACCCACTTCCAATCGTTATTTCTAAAGCAGAAGGTGTTTGGGTAGAAGATCCTGAAGGAAACCGCTATATGGACTTATTAAGTGCATATTCTGCAGTAAACCAAGGTCATCGTCACCCGAAAATTATTAACGCTTTAATTGACCAAGCTAATCGTGTTACGTTAACTTCTCGTGCTTTCCATAGCGATCAATTAGGTCCTTGGTACGAAAAAGTTGCGAAACTAACTAATAAAGAAATGGTACTTCCAATGAATACAGGTGCTGAAGCTGTTGAAACTGCAATTAAAACAGTTCGTCGCTGGGCTTATGATGTGAAGAAAGTGGAAGCAAACCGTGCTGAAATCATCGTTTGTGAAGATAACTTCCACGGACGTACAATGGGTTCTGTTTCCATGTCTTCAAATGAAGAGTACAAGCGTGGATTCGGTCCAATGCTTCCTGGCATCGTTGTAATTCCTTACGGTGATTTAGAAGCATTAAAAGCCGCAATTACACCAAACACAGCAGCATTCATTTTAGAGCCAATTCAAGGTGAAGCAGGAATTAATATCCCACCAGCTGGTTACTTAAAAGAAGCTTTTGAAGTATGTAAAAAAGAAAACGTTTTATTTGTAGCAGATGAAATCCAAACTGGCTTAGGCCGTACTGGTAAAGTATTTGCTTGTGACTGGGACAATGTAACTCCTGACATGTACATACTTGGTAAAGCACTTGGCGGCGGTGTGTTCCCAATCTCTTGCGTAGCAGCAAACCGCGACATTTTAGGTGTATTTGAACCAGGTTCTCACGGTTCTACATTCGGTGGTAATCCACTTGCATGTGCTGTTTCTATCGCGGCTCTTGAAGTGTTAGAAGAAGAAAAATTAACAGAGCGTTCTCTTCAATTAGGTGAAAAATTAGTTGGGCAATTAAAAGAGATTGATAACCCAATGATCACTGAAGTTCGTGGTAAAGGTTTATTCATCGGTATCGAATTAAACGAGCCAGCTCGTCCTTACTGTGAACAACTAAAAGCAGCTGGTCTATTATGTAAAGAAACACACGAAAATGTAATTCGTATCGCACCACCTCTAGTAATCTCTGAAGAAGATTTAGAGTGGGCATTCCAAAAAATTAAAGCTGTATTATCGTAATGATAGAGAGGTTGTCCGACATGTTGGGACAACCCCATGCCCATCAACTTAAAAATCTTCACTACCCCCAAGTGTAAAAAAACGTTATTCTTTCTAAAAAAGCTAGACTAGAAAGGATGACGTTTTCTTATGAATCTCTCG
>NZ_JAKUFX010000127.1:0-15946 GCF_022663635.1 Bacillus cereus group sp. BfR-BA-01356
ATCTAGCTTAATATACATACTAACCACCTCAGAGTCAGTATGGAGAATCCAATTGAAAATGTACATATTTATTCAAGCGTTAATGTACATATTTAAGTTAGCATTTATAGTCTATTTAAAAAGAAAAACATAACTTGGTACATTGGATTAGATGATATCTATATGAATAGGTAGAATCTAATTACCTGATTCACATTTTAAACCAAGGGGTACAAATTCGATGCCACGTGAAAAGGATTTGTTGAAACAATGGAAGGCGGATTTGCAAGCTATTCAAGAAGAGAAAAGGCTGAAGAAGAAATCTAAGAAAAAGAATAAGAAATATAGCATTCCTGGTAATACAGCTGACTTCATGAATGGAAAGAATACTTTTCGTAAAGAGAATGGGGTATGGAAGCAAAGAAATAAATAATGTGCGGATAAATGATTTTGATTAAATGTATAGGAATTATAGTAGGCGCTGCCTTGATTTTGGCAACGTCTTATTTGTTGTTAAGGAAAGATAACAAAACAAATAAATACAAGGTGAAAGGATATTAACGAAAAAGCCAAATTAGTAGGAAGTAAATTTAAAAAGTCCTGTCTTTTGACAGGACTTTCAAAAAGGGAACAACAGTTAACAATTGAAGGTGCCTTTATATTACCATTAATGGTAATATAATTCCATGTGTTATGTGTTGAGAAATAATCTTCTATAAGATGAAAAAAAGTAACCAATGAAGTTAAGTAACGAATTGATGTAAAAATGACATTTGGACCTGTAAGTAATGGATATGAAACATATAGTTATAGTCGAGAAAATGAACAGTTCATAAGCTAGAAATTTTAGCTTGCATATAGTATATGTTGTAAAGAAAGGGTGGGGATGAAGTATGGAACGACCGAACTGGGGCATCGGGGGATAGTATTCGTTGGCTGTACGTTTCTTGGCGCGGGAGTGGGATCTATGTTTGGGGGCGCCAAACCTGGGTGGATGATAGGGATGGGCGCTGGGTTTCTTGGTATGGCTTTGACGAGATGGATTGGGAAATAATATAACAGGTTCACTTTCTTCGATAAATAAAGCGATAGGCACATAAGAATGTACTTACATAGGATTTCAAAAAGAGACACCAAAGGGCGTCTCTGCATACTTACATTTCCACTTTAATTATTACAATACCCTTTTAACATACCTTTAGAAAAACGATTTGGATATAAAGCAATAAGCATCCCGTAGGGGCTTCCTTTCCAATAGCGTTGTAAGGGTGTCCGTAATTTTTGTTTTATGAGCCATCGTTGATTAAATACGTTTAATAGCTGTTTTTCATCCAGTTTTTCTTTCTCTTCAATGGTCCATCTTAATGCTTCTAGTGCTTTACATTTGGATCAATAGCCAACTGGTGTAACTTTAAATTCCCATTCTTTAAAGCGACCTGGATATAAGTCGTTTATCATTTTAAATGGACTATTTCCCCACATTAATTGACATGGAGACGCTAATCTGTGAGTCTTTAGCCACTTTATACTGTATACATCCAGTATTTGTTCGGGTGTTAATTTTTCTTTTTCTTCAATGGTCCATTTTAATGCTTCTAATGCTTTTTCTTTTGTCCAGAAGTTATTGGGCGTCATGAGAAATTCCCATTCTTTAAAACGACTAGGGTACAAATCGTTAATCATTGCAAACGGACTACTATTCCAGTACATAGCCAGAGGGGCACTAAGTTTGTTTTTCTCCAACCATTTTTTGCCGTATACGCGTAAGAGCTTTTCGTTCGATAAACCTTTTTTTTCTTCAATCATCCATCTCAAAATCGTTAATGCCTTTTCTTTCGTCCAAAAATTTAAAGGAGTCATACCAAACTCCCATTCTTTAAACTCACTTGGGTATAAATCATTTATTGCTTTAAAAGGGCTATTTTCGTATCTATGTTTGAGTAATCCTCGTAATTTATACTTTACAAGTAATTGAGTGTTCCATTTTTTTCTGATGTCTTCCTTATCCCATTTTAAGATACTGTGTAATAAATATGTGATTACTCTGCGGGCGAGTTTATTATCCAAATCTTCTTTCCAAGTATTTGGAGGGAATCGTTTCCTTTTGCCATCCAATATTTCTTGATAAATTTCTTCTATCGTAACTGCTTTCATTGCCAATATATAAATCCTCCTATATTTGTATTTATATTTGTAAAATATCACTATCAGAATTTATATATATATATTATATAATTTACATAAAATTATCATCGAAAACAACACATAAATTAGTTTTTTCTTAAAAATCAAATTATTACACGAATAAAAAATTATTTAAATTTTCTATTTTTTGGCATATACTTAAAAATGAATTATTATATTTGTATATTAGGAGTGTATTTGTATGGAGAAGCTTAACAAAAGCGATATCATTCGCACCGTTCCACAAAATGGTTTCTTTGGACATCCAAAAGGGCTATTTACCCTATTCTTTACAGAATTTTGGGAGCGATTTTCTTACTATGGAATGAGAGCAATATTACTTTACTATATGTACTATTCCATTTCTAAAGGTGGCTTAGGGATGGATCACGCCACAGCTGCATCCATTATGGCTATCTATGGTTCGTTAGTTTACATGTCTGGCATTATTGGTGGGTGGATTGCTGACCGCCTATTAGGTTCAAGTAGAACAATATTTTGGGGTGGCGTTTTAATAATGATTGGTCATCTCATCTTAGCTCTACCAGGAACGGTTAGTACATTATTTATCTCAATGGTATTTTTAGTACTTGGAACAGGGTTATTAAAACCGAATGTATCTAGTATTGTTGGTGATTTATATAGTGAAACAGATACTCGTCGTGATTCAGGTTTCAGTATTTTCTATATGGGTATTAATTTAGGAGCACTATTATCTCCGTTTGTAATTGGAACACTCGGTCAAAAGTATAACTTCCACTTAGGTTTTGGTGTGGCAGCAATTGGTATGCTATTTGGATTAATTATGTATGTTCTTACGAAAAAGAAAAATCTAGGATTAGCAGGAACGCAAGTACAAAATCCTTTAACAGACAAGGAAAGAAAAAAGGTCCTTATACAGTTTAGCATTGGTATTATCGCAATTGCACTAGTTTGTGTGTTAACAATTCCAACAGGTATTTTAACGATTGATCGATTTACTTTACTTGTAAGTATCTTAGGTATTCTAATTCCAACAGGCTACTTTGTCTTTATGTACCGTAGTCCAAAGACGACAAAAGTTGAAAAATCTCGCTTAATTGCTTACATACCACTATTTATCGCTGCTACAATGTTTTGGGCGATTCAAGAGCAGGGAGCAATCATCTTAGCTAGTTATGCTGATCAACGTACACAGTTAAACTTTGCAGGATTTGAGGTTCAATCTTCATGGTTCCAATCTTTAAACCCTATTTATATTGTTTTACTAGCACCAGTATTTGCTTGGCTTTGGGTAAAGCTGAATTCACGCCAACCAAGTACAGCAAATAAATTTGCTATCGGTTTATTATTTGCTGGTTTATCATTCTTAGTGATGATTATTCCTGCATATATCCATGGTACCGAATCCCTTGTTAGCCCAATATGGTTAATCATTAGCTTCCTTTTAGTCGTAATCGGGGAACTTTGTTTATCACCTGTCGGATTATCTATTACTACAAAACTAGCACCAGCAGCGTTCTCTGCTCAAACAATGAGTCTATGGTTCTTAACGAGTGCATCTGCACAAGCTATCAATGCGCAGCTTGTTCGATTATATAATCCTGAAACAGAGATTATTTATTTCGGTGTAATTGGCGGAGTATCCATTGCTTTAAGTGTTATTTTATATTTAATGGCTCCAAAGATTCAGGTACTTATGAAAGGGATCAAATAATAGAACTGTGCCAAAAACTTGTTACCATGCAGGTTTTTGTGCACAGTTTTTTGTGTTTTATCTTATGTAAAACTAGCTCCTCTTAAACGAAGAAATAGACTAATGTACTTAATGTTTTGGTGAGGAAGAACGTTTGCATTTACGAAAACATTCATGCTAAGAGTTTGCCTAGTATAGGAGTGTATAAAAAATAAATAGAGTTATTTAAAGAAAGGAAATAGGGTTGCTTTGTGAGGATAAAGTTCAATATTTTCTTACTTCTAATAATAAGTCATAACGTAAATCTTACATATATATCCTATACATTTTAAAATCCCAACAAATTGATTTTTACAAATAGTACAATTAGGAAAAGAGAGGTGAACAGGTAATGGACAAAAAATCAGGTTGGTTTTATATCATCAGTTTAACATGGCTTGCAAGCATTACATTACTTTGGGCAAACATTGCCAAATTGATTCCAAATCAGGTTGCTTCCCTAAGTATCTTTATCATTATGACTGTCATTGCACTGGGAGCCAGTCTGAGGGGGCATTATCGGCTTAAAAAGAAAAAATATTAAGGGCGGATCATGTCTTTCTCAAAATGGGAAAGGGTTTGCTGTGCAACAAGAGCTTAATTGTATTAAGTGTAGGAGGAATTCGGGTGGATAAAGTACCAAAAAATAAAAACCTGTTGTTATTGATTTATCTTAGTTTAGGATTGAATCTCATCACAGCTCCATTAGCATTATTTATAGGTGGGATGGCAACAGACCCTCCAGACAGTACTCAACTTAATTTTTTGAAAGGGTTTCTCCTCATTCAAGCAATACCAATTTTTATACTGTTTATATTTTTGGCTTGGTACTCTATCCGTAAGAGTAAATATGCTTATGCTGGAATAGCCTTTTTTTGTCTGTTATCATACTAGGTACCCCTATTGTTTGGATATATGATATGTATAATTCTTTTGCTAAGAAGGCCTTTTTAATACCTGATGATTACAAAGGATGTGTGGGTGTCCTTTATAACATCAAGGATGCGCCATCCCTAAAAATTGAAGATAAGAAAATTATATATCAAGTAACTAAAGATGGACTATTGAAAACATCATCGAATGAAAGGATTGGTAGGGAAAGTGACCTTGATTCTGGATGGGATAATGTAAAATACTATTATGTAGACAAAAGCGGAAACCAAGTTAAGAGGTTAGAAAAAGGCAAAGATATTCACAAGAGATCAGTATCATCGCAAGCGGGATTAACATATTCGCAATTCTTTATAGGAACAAAGAAAGAAGCAGAAAAATATCCACAATTCTCAATGTGTTTTAACGAAAAACAACAACGACAAATTGATCAGAAGTAAGTCATATATTCATATGGATGATTAGGAGGAAGCATTTGTAGTAGCCTCAAGTCGAGAGCATCCCGTAACTAATATGTTTTATACATCTAATCCTATTTAATAGGGTGGCTTTGAAAGATGGAACTTCCACATTCGAAAATGATGTAAATAAGTTGTCCAAATGGGTAGCTTATTGTTTGTTTTCGAGTTACTTCCATATCTAAGCTAAATATCTATGTAGCAGAACTAAAAAAAGACGCCATAAGGCGCCCCCAACTGGGGTTAATGAGGTTTTAGTTTTCCAATCTAAAGAAATATTGTATCAGCTCACAAAGAGAGTATATCATAACATCCAAGAGAAATAATATGCATTCTTACATATCGAAATAAATCTCGTATTCTTGCACTGATGGACCAGAGATAGCAAGATGTGAAGCCAATAAGAGCTGTGAAAATATCAAGTCTAGGATGTACTTACTTGCAAACAAACACAAAAGATAATAAATACATTACATGTAGAAAGCAGATTATGACTCTACCTGCTAGCAAGTATATCGCGCTAGAATGTATGTTTGTATTCATCTCTCGTAACAAGCATAGTATTATTTTTTAGTATAAATGGAAGTGCAGCTGCTAGTTATGCAGTATGATGAGCAAAGGGACGAAATCCTAGATTTGGCAATTACAGCATTGGAATGACGGGGAAGATTGTACGAATTTCGTTTCACAAGCTGTTAATGCGAATGGAAATCGTGTAGTACTTAAAACCTCTCATACTTGGACTGTAGTTGAAAACTTCTACACTTACTGGTCTTCTAGAGTACCAACTTATGAGACTTATAGTCTGAAAGCATTAGAAGGGAATGTTGGGGACGTTATTTAATATCGAAGTGATGTAACCGGCCATAAATGGCATAGTTTAATGGTTACAAAAAATCAACAGGCAGTTTCCAAATTAATCAGCATACTTCCGACCGAGAAAATGATGAAATTGGATATATTTTAGAATCTGAACCTTCTCTCAAAAGAGCTGGCATCTTTTTTGCTCTGTTGAAACAATAAAGAGAATAAAAGATATGTCAGTATCACGTTTATGGAATCATTAGTATCACAAAAGCCATCACGCAATGATAATTGCATGATGGCTTTTGTTGTTTTTTTTATTTCTTTGTCGCATTGACCCATGTAGCGATGTCCTGGATGACATACGCTGGAACATTTGAAGGGACTTCGTATTCACTAGGGTGACTTAATTCACCGTCGCCCTCCGTGAAGAGGTGATTCAATTTCGGATATTCTTTAAACTGAACATTACTGCGACTTGAAAGACCTTCTTGCCATCTCGTAAACTCTTCTTTTACCGTTACTTGATAATCACGTGAGCCTTGTAGAATCAGTAATGGCTCTTTTCGTGATTTCGCTTCCTCAACTGGATGCCAACGGGTCACATCATACATGAAATGTGGAGAAAGATAATTATAACCGGCTGGTGGGTGATCTGGATTAAAAGTAGGATCCTCAATATAAGCGAATTGTTTTTTTAGTTCATCAATATACTCCTTTGGTGCCCCAAGGTACTGATACTGATCAAGGAGCATGTCAGTAAAAGGACGTGCAGGTGGTGCCATTAAAATACTTCCTCTTACAAGTGATGAAGGTGCTTTGCTTAGTATACGTGGCATGGTGCCAGCACCTTGGCTATGTCCGAGAATGAAAATGTTATCTGGGTCAATACCTTCCTGCTGCGCTGCTGAATTTGCTGCATATATGGCATCATCTGTAGTATCGCTGTCTAATGTAGCAGGTTCTGCAGTCATTTTAAAACCGTGTTCTAAGGAACGTTTCTCGTAACGTAGCACTGCGATACCCCTTGATGAAAGACCAGCTGCAAGGTCTCTAAAGATTTTAGCTCCCATAAATGTACTGTCACGATCTTGTGGACCAGAACCGTGAACAAGAACAACAACAGGTACTTTTTCGCCAGGCTTATGTTTTGGAACCGTTAATGTGGCTGGTAACGGGTATGTAGTATTTCCAATTACGATTTCACGTTCTTGGTAGGAATCAGGTTGGTCATAACTAGGATGCGGGATGGTATAAGATTTCTGTGGCGTCGTCCTTACGCCAACTTCATCAACTTTGCCACCAGGCGTGAATTTAAGGAGTAGTGGAATAGTAGTTCCTTCGATAGCTCCTGGAATTTCAACCGTTTGATGGACTATGTTTCGTTCTTTAATAACAGGTGTTCCCATGCTTGTAATCCTGCTCCCGCCACTTTGTGTCCACCAGTTTTGTAATATGTTTGCCGTAAACTTGGATTGAAAAGCAGCAGACGTCAATTGTAGTGCCTCTGAATATTTATCTTGCTGGAGATATTCAAAAAATAAAGACGTACGCTCCGTTAAAGAGACTGGTTTCTTTTCTGCAGTTTGTACCTCTTGTGTGTCTGCATGAATCTTCGTTATAAGTGAGAAAGAAGAAACACCTAAAGAAAAGAGTAAGGCAAAAGAAAGTGCTGATTTTTGTAATTTCTTTTTTTTCATCCTGTTTAACCTCCAAAATGTAATGTTATGAAATAGGTATGGTGATTAGTGGAATGTTTCCCTATTGAGGTTTCGGTACATGTAAGAGGGAATCCTGCATACATATCATAAAAAGCCTGTTTGAAGGAGTAGAGGCGTTAAGCAATGGATTTAAACATAAATCTTTGTTAAATCATAGAAATCGATAGTTTTCCCAACAATGATTCCAATCCCATTATGATGTAAGGGAAGGAAAACAAAAAGGAAGGGAGGAATACGATGAAAAAATTTTGTGGTTCATTTCTACATTGTGCATGATTTTAGGGTTGGTAACGGGGGCAGTAGCAAAGATGACAATGGAATTGTGCAGGTAAGATAAGGAAAGGATCCATAACGGGTGCTATTTTCTCAGTTACATAGAAAATACATATTAAACGTGAATTTGAACAAAATGGAAATTTTGGTTAAAGGATTCTATATAAATAGGTAGAATCTAATTATTTGGTACACATTTTAAACCAAGGGGTACAAATTCGATGCGACGTGAAAAGGATTTGTTGAAACAATGGAAGGCGGATTTGCAAGCTATTCAAGAAGAGAAAAGGCTGAAGAAAAAGGCTAAGAAAAAGAATAAGAAATATAGCATTCCGGGTAAAACGGCTGATTTCATGGATGGCAAGCATACTTATCGTAAAGCTAATGGGGTATGGAAACAAAGAAATAAATAATGTGATGATAAATTAGTTTGATCAAGCTTATAGCAATTATCGGAGGCACTACCGTGATCAGGGAGGTGTCTTGTTTGTTGTTAATATTACAAAAATTTTAGATTAAAAATTATACAACTACATTTTAAACCCCGTCCTAAATTTAGAACGGGGTTAAAATGTTTGAGGTTTCAAATTTTACTCACTTTATTGTCTTTTTATAATATGTATCAACTCCTATTTTCCTGATGTTCTGTAGTCTTTCTTGATAATATCTCGCATGTTTAGGGTGAAAAATAGGAGGAAAATCAAGGCTATGATTCCATTAACCCAGTAGTATGTATGTCCTGCTGTGAATCCAGTGTAGAAAGAAAAGGTATTCCAAACTAAAAGGATTGTTGAACAGATAGTAGAGATCAATAATGAACCAAAACTCCTCATGATTGTCACCTCGATTCAAAATGTTAGTGGTCGTACAATTATATATTTTAATAAATAGATTTAAAAGGAGAAGATATAATAAAATAATATAAAGGAATCACTGTGAGGCGAGAAATATAGATAGGTAGCGAATCCGCTGCTTTTTATTTTAAATAAAAAAAGGAATCTCGAAAGATCCCTTTTTCTAATTCCGATATATCTTAATCGCATATAAGTAAAGATATAAAATATTATATAACAATAAAAAATGTAAGCAATAAGTATTTTAGTTAACATAAGGAGGAAGGATAAAAGCTTTAAATAAACTCTGGCAAGCACCCCCCCTTAATATTGGTCTGACCCCATTTGGTGAGACAAAGAAAAAACACCTAGATAACATGTTTCCTATAAGCTATAGGTGACATATTATCTAATTTTCTCTGAATCCGTTCATTATTATAGTAGTGGATGTATTCATCCACAGTTTGTATTATACTAGCATTATTCGATTGTTTTATATTTTGCGCATAGAATCCTTCGGATTTCAAATGAGAATGAAAAGATTCTATGAGGGCATTATCATGGCAGTTTCCTGTACGAGACATGCTTGTGATAATGCCTTTTTCTGTGGCATATGTTTGAAATTGTTTTGATGTATACACCTTTCCTTGATCCGAATGTAAAATCGTATCAATCACATTTCGCTTTCTTAAAGCCTCTTTTAGAGTATCTAATACAAGAGAAACATCCTGTGTCTCAGCTATTTTATAACTTACAATTTCATTGTTAAACCCATCTATAATAGATGAAAAATAAAGAGTCTTATTGCCGAACATCAAATACGTGATATCAGTGAACCATTTTTCATTAGGCTTGGTAGCTTTAAATCTCCGTTGTATTCGATTTTTAGCTACCACTGGTTCATGACCGAGCACAAATATCTTTTTCTTTTTTCTAACCCGAGATAATACGTTGTATTTTCTCATGATACGCAATACTTTTTTATGATTCATTACGATGTTAAATTGATCACGTAGACAAGCTGTAACCCGACGATATCCATACCGATATTTATGATGTTGACATATTTCTATTACGGTTTTTTCTTCATGATTAGTTACTGTTTTCTCCTGCTTTTTCCAACGATAATAAGTAGCACGTGAAATATTAAATATGGAACACAGTTCTGCAATTGTAAAAATTGATTGCCATTCCTTTATCATTTTCATTATTTCTTCTTTTCCTCCCACCTCCTTAAGATTTCTTGGCACTTTTCCAGCAATATAATTTTTGCCTTTAAATAACGTATTTCTAATTCTTTTTGTTCAAGTTCTGTTAACCTTTTTAAGCCTTTTCCATGTGCAGATTGTCTTCCAATAGACTGTTCAAACCGATAGGTTTCGCCTTCACGATACCATTTCATCCAAGTTTTAATTTGAGCCACATGTTTAATTCCTAAGGCATCCATAATTTCTTTGTTTTTGAATCCTTGGTGTTTCATTTCAACTACTTTCCACTTTATTTCGGCGGGATAATGCGTCTTTTTCCCCATAAGAAAACACCTCCATTAAAATCATAACTGATACTTACGATTTAGAGAGGTGTTTTTTTTCGTCTCATTCTAAGGGTTCACTCCAATATTGACGGAATAATAAGGGGGCGCTTTTAAAGGAAAAGTGCGCATATGTGCTAAAGGAATAATCCAATACCTATCCATTCAACTCCTAATACAACAAATGTTTCAATGATGATTAATCGTTTATCTTTTTCAGGGGGGATTTGGTTAGCTTCCTAATAAAAGAGAATGAACCACTTATTCCAAACAATGCAAGAGCGAGCAATAATACTGTAATATTCATCCTTATTAATCCTAGTATGTGGATATATTATGAATGGGGATGTTATAGAATGAGTACGAAAAAATTAATCTTAGCAGGTGCTTTAGACTTCGCAGCATTATCAGGATTAGAAGCAACAAAAGTGAGTGCAGATTCTATTGAAACGAATTTATCGACGTTAGAAGGACACGTAGTAGAAGTGGATCATGGTGTGATTGTTGTGAAATCTAAACAATACGAAGAAACTGTTAGTGTGTATATAGAAAATCTTTCAAATGTGAAAATAGGAGACGAAGTAAAAGCAACTGGATATATGATGCGTAACTTTACGGAGTATATGGTTGCAACAGACGTTGATAATACTACAAACAAATTAGGTATGCATTTGAAAGAAGATGGCTCACCTGATTATGTGATTGGTGAAGTATTAGAATTAGGTATGATGGAAGACAGTGCTACTAAATATGTCGTAGTTGAGTATCCATCAAAAAATGGGGAGAAAGACGTTATTGACGTGTTCTTAACAAAAGGACAAGTATTTAAAAAAGGTGAGAAAGTGAAAATTGATATGAAGTATGTAGGTTGGGGCGGCATTTCTATTAATTACAACACAGTTGGTCATATCAAAAAAGTGAATGAAACAAAGAACAACACTCAAAATAATGATGATGTGTGGATTTGGTCTTAATAAAAAAATAGAAATCGTTATTTGCGATTTGCATAAAGAATAATTGTTTAAGTCGTATGGGCATCAATAAGAAGTGAATAAAGAAAAGTAATATGTAGCCCCCATCTAATTAACATTTGTATAACAATTAGATGGGGGCTTTTCTTATTTATTCGCATATGAAAAGTGTATCGATTACATTTTGAACGTGTTAGCTAAATTAGATGGGTGTGCCTTGAGGCATTTCTTCATAAAAACTGTAGGGATTCCCTTACAGTTTATTTTACGTGCATTAGAATCCTTGTAGCGAGATGGGATAGTTAAAAGGAAAGAAAATAGTTAAATATTGCTTGTTGAAAGCACAATTTGTAACACATGCAATTAGTACGTAGAGCACTCATCTTTATATAATCTTGAGATGAATTTTACTTTTTTCTATGAATATAATTTTATCTAAATATGAACTAATTACACTCTCTTTAAAAAGCATCGAGGAGGGATAATTATGAATCAATTCTATATGTGTATCTATAGCCATTACTTGTAGGGAATAGATTTGAAGATCCATTTAAAGGTGTAAAGGGTACTATGTTGGAAAAAAATTTATGCTGTTGTAAGTTTTGGTCTAATGAGAGGGTATGAGAATAATAAATTTGGACCAAATCATTTTTTAATTCGAAAACAATTAGGAACGATTTTATAGAAAGCATCTAATTTGAAGTGAAAATTTATTAAGTTACTGAGGCGATTAGTGCCTGACAGGAGAATGAAATCGTCGTGGGTACAGGTCACAATTTATTTGAGTCTATAAAAGTTGTAACTCATAAGCAGTATGTACAGATTATTTATATTGCCTCTAGAATTTTTTCTGGTTATAGGAAGAATGTAATTTGAGTAAAAGAATTTCCCAACAGGAAAAAATATGCATTTTTGCATATCATATTGAAAAAATAACCAATATATACTAATATTTGTCATATAATAATCTTCCGATTATTAAGTTAATTAGATGCAAAATTACAGAATCTTATTTTGAACGAGGTTATCATACGGTATTACTATAACTTGGGTATTTACAGGTTCTTTTGTACAACTTTGAAGGAAGGAACCTGTTTATATATTATAAATTAATTAGTAAAGGGTATGAGGTGCAATTATGAATTTATCAAAAAGAAATCCATTATTAAGAAACAAAAAAGCGGCTGGATTTGATAGTTCAGTTGGAAGTTTAAAAGAAGAGATTCAACGTCAAGACCTTGAGGTCATTGAAGGTGGTAGTTTGGGAGTCACGCTAGGAGCAGCAGGATTATATACAGCTACGCAAACGATTGCTACACAAATTTGGAAATGTGGTGCGGTATTGACTACGTCTGCGGAGTGCAGCAGAACTGGTAACTCTTGCTAATAAATATAATAAAATCAGCAAGCGGTTAGAAGTTTAACTAGGCACTTTATAATTGAAATTATTTTATATTTAAATATTTGGTGCCTGAAATGAATATATATCTATTTGCTTATAAATCATTAATATTTAATCTATTTTTCTTATTATACAGATTTCAATATTAATAATAATAGTATTGTAGTTTTGAATTGTTAATCATATAAAAGCAACTTAAGTTTGGTATTTACAAGTTCTTTTGTACAACTTCGAAGGAAGGAACTTGTTGATTATATTATTGTTTAATTAATAAAGGGCATGAGGTGCAATTATGAATTTATCAAAAAGAAATCCATTATTAAGAAATAAAAAAACGGCTGGATTTAATAGTTCAGTTGGAAGTTTAAAAGAAGAGATCAAACGTCAAGACCTTGAGGTTATTGAAGGTGGTAGTGTGGAAATCACGCTAGGAGCAGCAGCATTATATACAACTACGCAAAGTATTGCTACACAAATTTGGAAATGTGGTGCAGTATTGACTACATCTGCGGAGTGCAGCAGAACTGGTAACTCTTGCTAATAAATATAATGAAATGAGCAAGTGGTTAGAAGTTTAACTGGGCATTTAATAATTGAAGTTATTTTATATTTAAATATTTGGTGCCTGAAATGAATATATATCTATTTGCTTATAAATCATTAATATTTAATCTATTTTTCTTATTATATAGATTGTGAGATCAATAATGATAGTATTATAGTTTTGAATTGGTAATTATATAAAAGCAATTTAAGTTTGGTATTTGCAAGTTCTTTTGTATAACTTCAAAGGAAAGAACTTGTTAGTATATTTATAAATAAAACTATAAAATAATAAGGGGTGCAATAATGAATTTATCAAAAAGAAATCCATTATTAAGAAACAAAAAGGCGGCTGAATTTGATAGTTCAGTTGGAAGTTTAAAAGAAGAGATTCAACGTCAAGACCTTGAAGTCATTGAAGGTGGTAGTTTGGCAGTCACGCTAGGAGCAGCAGGAGTATATACAGCTACGCAAACGATTGCTACACAAATTTGGAAATGTGGTGCAGTATTGACTACGTCTGCGGAGTGCAGCAGAACTGGTAACTCTTGCTAATAAATATTTAGTTCCTGTAATAACTATATGTCTGTTTACTTATAAATCATTAATATGTAATCTATTTTTCTTATTATATAGATTGAAAGATCAATAATGATAGTATTGTAGTTTTGAATTGGTAATTATATAAAAGCAATTTAAGTTTGGTATTCGCAAGTTCTTTTGTACAACTTCAAAGGAAAGAACTTGTTAGTATATTTATAAATAAAACTATAAAATAATAAGGGGTGCAATAATGAATTTATCAAAAAGAAATCCATTATTAAGAAACAAAAAGGCGGCTGGATTTGATAGTTCAGTTGGAAGTTTAAAAGAAGAGATTCAACGTCAAGACCTTGAAGTCATTGAAGGTGGTAGTTTGGCAGTCACGCTAGGAGCAGCAGGAGTATATACAGCTACGCAAACGATTGCTACACAAATTTGGAAATGTGGTGCAGTATTGACTACATCTGCGGAGTGTAGCAGAACTGGTAAACCTTGCTAATAGTTTCGAATATAAAATATGTAAGTGAGCATATGCTCACTTACATATTTTATAATTGAATCAATTTCATAATAATGATATTTCTTTGTAATAAATGAAATTTTTATAAATTAATAATTATGAAATTGATTCAATTATTCTATATGGGTGGGGGAATGAAAGTAATGAATGAAGTTTTAAATACAGTAACAAATAAAGAATTAAAGGAATACTGGAAATCATTTTTTCCTGAAGATTATGAGATATGTGATGTAGAGGAATTAATTAAAAATGTATCACAGAAAAATGTTAAAGAATTTATTAATGAGTATAACACCGAGGATGAGTCATTAATACAATCAATGATCTGGGGAAATATTAAACAACAGGAACTGTTAGATATTATATTAGAAAACTTAAAAGAGGCAAATTTTTGGGTGTATTTTTATGAACCGATTCTAAAAAAATACGTAGGGTCCCTTTTTGATGTAGTAGAAAAAAGTAATATTATTGAGGATAAAACAGTTTTTTTACATCAAGCCATTTTCAATATGTTTCATTCACTACATTTAGTTGGATTTCAAACAATTATTGCTGAAATATATTATGCAAAACAAGAAAATATATTGCAAGGTGATAATAGTGTTGAGAGGGGAAAATATTATAACGAAGTATTGCTAAGAGATAACGGATATAGAAAGGCAGTATATAAGAACTACCCCGAATTAGTAAGGATTCTGGATATTAAAGTGAAAAGTGGTATAGAATTTATTAATAGCATTCTTAAAGATACAGAACGAGAAATTCGTGAAATTGAAAATACATTAAATGGTGGAGAAAAATTAGGGAGAATTAAAGAAATAACCATGGGAGAAGGTGACACTCATAATAATGGGAAGTCAGTTTCAAAGCTAGTTTTTAGTACAGATAAAGTCATTATGTATAAACCTCGTAGTTTGTACATGGAGGAAAAGTATAGTGAATTTTTACACTGGCTAAACAATACTGCAATTAAAAGGAATGAATATAAGTTAACGGCAGCAAAATCATATAGCATAAAAGAAGCTGGCTGGATGGAATTTATTAAACATCAAGAATGTAAAAATGAAGAGGAACTAACTCGTTTTTATTTTAGAGTTGGAATGATTCTGAGTATACTATATACAACAAATGCTGTTGATATTCATCATGAAAATCTTATAGCTCAAGGGGATATGCCCGTTTTAGTGGATTTAGAGACATTCATTCATCCGGATCTTTCGGTGGATGAAGTTGAGTCAGCTACTATAGTTGCATTAAAGAAATTGAGAAATTCTGTAACACAAAATATTTTGTTACCAACTCAAATTATCAATGAAAAAAACAATAGGGTATTTGATTTAGGTGGATTGAGTGGCACTCAAGAACAAGAGTCACCGTTTGTTACTAAGTTTATTGAAAATTATGGAACAGATGAAGTAAGAATAAAAATGATGTACGCTAAGATTGAAGCTAAAGATAATAATCCTAGTATAAAAGACCTGCGGTAGTATGTCAACTGAAAAATAATATCTTTTGAAGTTATCAAAGGACAAATTGCTTAAAAAAGACATCACGAAACTAGACCAGTATTTTATGTAAA
>NZ_JAKUFX010000128.1:0-15867 GCF_022663635.1 Bacillus cereus group sp. BfR-BA-01356
TTTACATAAAATACTGGTCTAGTTTCGTGATGTCTTTTTTAAGCAATTTGTCCTTTGATAACTTCAAAAGATATTATTTTTCAGTTGACATACTACCGCAGGTCTTTTCATTTCCTCACTTAAGTTTAATATATAGATTATAACGAATCACTACTTTTTTCTCTATACTCAAACACAATTACTTGGACTAATCTAACTTTTCTTTTCGTAAGCTAAAAATAAGGGAATAGAATCGGAGTGTGATACTATGGAACGTTTATGGATCCCAATGATTGTAACATTTTTTTCGTTCGGTGGATTGCTATTAGGCGGTGCTGTTGGAGTAGCAACACGCCAACTCATTGAAGAAAAGATGCATCGTTTATACGCATTATGTGGCGGTATTTTGTTTGGGTTATTGTCACTTGAAATTATTCCTGAAACATTTTCAAGCTATGAAATGATTGGACCTATACTTGGTATAGCTATCGGTATTTTAGTTATGGGCTTATTAGATAACTATTGTCACCATCCAATGATACATAAAAAAGATCAACAAGCATGGCAAACCTTTCTTTTTCTCTCTTTCGCTATATTTATTCATAATATACCGAGTGGATTTGCGTTAGGTACAGCTTTTATAAATCATAATGACTCTGCCATTCCCTTTTTAATAGCAATCGTCGTTCACCATATTCCAGAAGGATTAGCTTTAATTATTCCATTTCTTTTTACAAAACATAAATATATTTCCTTTTTATTAACAACTTTATTACTTTCTCTTATTCTCGGTACTGGCACAGTTTTTGGCATTTTGATGGAAGGAAAAGCTCTTCACCTGCAAGGCCTCATTATGGGAAGTGCTATTGGTTCACTTGGATATGTCACAATTCATGAAATGCTTTGGAAAGCTAAGAAACAGCTCTCTTTCCTTACATTTCTAATGTGGGCAACTAGTGGTTTTTTACTAATAACAGTGTTCACTTTATTCGCTGGTCATCATTAAAGTTGCTAAAGTGAAACTTTTGTTCCTCCCACACTGATTCTTGGATTACAAATAACCAGATAAATTTTCTTATTTGTATATTTTTCCTATTTTTCCAAAACATAATGTTATCTACCTATTATAAGGAGGAACAATTATGTTTGGGAAAACAGCCGGTGAAGCATTAGTTGATTTATTAATTGACTGGGGAGTAGAACACATATACGGCATGCCTGGAGATTCCATTAATTCTATCATTGAAGCTTTAAGAAAAAAACAAGATAAAATTAAATTCATTCAAGTTCGCCATGAAGAAGCTGGTGCATTAGCAGCGGCTGCCTATGCGAAATTAACAGGAAAACTTGGCGTTTGTATGGCAATTGCAGGACCTGGTGCTATTCATTTATTAAATGGTTTATATGATGCGAAACTCGATAAAGCCCCTGTTCTAGCAATTTCAGGTCAAGTAGAAACCGATTTACTTGGAACGGACTTTTTCCAAGAAGTAAATTTAGAAAGAATGTTTGATGATGTTGCGGTTTATAACCAGCGTATTATGTCAGCAGAGCAACTACCTGCCGTAGTGAATCAAGCAATTCGAATGGCTTATACGAAAAAAGGTGTATCCGTTCTTACAATTCCAGATGATGTCCCTAAATTCGAAGTAAAAAATGGTGCCCGTGTTACAAATACTTCTTTTACTTTGCCTGAGTTGTTTCCACAAAAAAACGATTTAGATGCAGCGAAACTCGCAATAAATGAAGCGAAAAGGCCTGTGATTTTAGCTGGAAAAGGAACAAAACATGCGAGAGAATCTTTACTTGCATTGGCAGAACATATTGGTGCTCCAATCGTACTTACATTACCAGCTAAAGGAATTATTCCTGATGAACACCCTCTTTGTATTGGTGGATTAGGATTAATTGGAACGAAACCTTCTTATGAAGCAATGAAGCATGCAGATACTTTAATTATGGTCGGTACTTCTTATCCGTTCACCGGCTTCTTACCTGAAAAAGCAAAAACAATTCATATCGATACAGATCCTGCCCAAATCGGGAAACGTTATGCGACAGATATTGGTTTAGCTGGTGATGCTGATAAAACATTACGATGGTTAATTGAAAATGTTGAAGAACACACAGACCATTCCTTCTTAGAACATCACCAAGAAATGATGAAAAAGTGGGAAGAAAAATTACACGATCAAGAAGAAGACTCTTCCATTCCAATTAAACCACAACGCGTTATGCATGCTCTGCAGCAAGTAGCACAGGATGACGCAATTCTATCAGTCGATGTCGGAAATGTAACAGTATGGACCGCAAGACACTTCCGTATGACAAACCAGCAATTTGTCATTTCTAGCTGGCTCGCAACACTTGGTTGCGGTTTACCTGGTGCTCTTGCTGGAAAAATTGCATTCCCGGATAAACAAGTATTTGCAGTTTGTGGTGATGGCGGATTTGGAATGACGATGAATGACTTCGTAACAGCTGTAAAATATAAATTGCCAATCGTTGTCGTCGTATTAAACAATAATAAAATTGCGATGATTAAATTCGAGCAAGAAGTTATGGGTAATATCGAATTCGAAACAGATTTAACGAACCCTGATTTTGCAAAATATGCAGAGGCGTGTGGAGGTATTGGATACCGTGTTGAGAATTTAGATGAACTCCTTCCCGCTTTCGAAAATGCAGTAAAACAAAATAAACCGTGTATTATTGATGTAGTTGTAGATGCTAACGAAGCACCAATGCCAGCAAAAATCACATTTGGTCAAGCCGCTGGTTATACGAAGCATATGATAAAAGAATTATTTGAAGAAGGTAAGATTGATTTACCTCCACTTTAAACGAAAAAAGATAGCTGAAAACAATTTGTCTTCAGCTATCTTTTTTATTTTTGTATCTCTCTATAAAAAGAAAAGTCATTCATAGTTGGTTGTACTTGTTTCTCTACTTGTAATTCTTTACTTTCCCTCTCTAGCTTTCTCACATTTCCTAACTTAATCGCATCTTGCATGCTATTACTAATTAGATTTCCAGCTAAAATTGTCATACTATAAAAAGCAATCGGTATAAGTACAATCCATGTATGAGTAGTTAAATGACGGAAGTTTTGACCAATTAGGCCGGTCCATTCTTTTGTTACACTATCTGCCTCTGTACCAAAGATAATTGTTCCACCAAAAAATAACTCTAACAAGCCAAGATGCAAGAGAAGTAATAAAGTACTCACAAATTGTTGAGCAACAAGTAAAAAAAATGATGGTAATACGTGTGGCCATACGTGATTTTTCACTCTATGCCATTTACTGCCCCCAAGCACAGTTGCTGCCATCATAAATTCTTCTCTTTTTATCCGACGGACTTCCTGCGCTGTATATAACATAATTGTTGGTACCGCTAAACACGTAAGGATAACCATTTGAAATATTACCCTTAAATGAAACGGCTCTGGTACTGTCCCATTTTCAAACACTAAAACTTCCTTTAACACAAAAAAAGAAATCATAACCATAGGTACAATGCTGAACGGATCAAAAAAAGATGCTATAACTGGAAAAGAACGTTTGCTATACATACCAAGAAGCAAACCAATACCTCCTCCAACTATAACTCGTAGAATCGCTATAATTACGCTCGCACCAACTGTCCATTTCGCTCCTTCTATTATTAGCTGGAAAAGATCGCGTCCTTTCTCATCACTACCGAACCAAAATTTATTCGACGGTGAAAATGGAGCAGCCTCTAGTTCTCCTTTTTCGTTATACATCATCGTAAGTTCACGGATATTCCCATCGAAAAATAAAGTATTTCCAATACTAACAATCATAAGTACGCTTAAAAAAGTAACACCAAACCAAAATCTCACATCTCTTTTTACAACTTGCCACATGCTAAACACGCTCCTTTATTACATTTTGTAAAAACGTATGTAATAAACGAAATAGTATAAAAAGCGGTACGTATAATATAATTAAACTTACTGTAAATATTTCTAATTTCGAATTTTCTTTTACAAAAACAAACATACCGTACGTATTAAATATCCATTCAATAATATATAAATTTGATAACATAAATAAAATATTTGTTTTTGCATAATAGATTGTTGTTAACAAAACATTTCTTGAAATATGATTTGTTAAAATATGTCGTAAACTAAGCCCTTTACTTTTAGCAAATATACTATAATCTTTCTCTAATTCTTCTCTGAAACGTAATAGTAGTAGCTTAATAAATAATAGTGTTGTAGGCAAAGTTAGACATATTATTGGCAATAGGCGAGCCCTTTCCTCCCCAATCCCCGCTAGTTTTACTGGCATAAAGCCTGTCTTTTGAAAGATTATTACGACTAGAAGTTGCGATAATAAAATTATTAAAATATCTGGGATGCTTTCAAGTACAACAAAAATCCCATTCCACATTCGTTGCTTTGATTGAGACCGTTGTAATACCCACACAACGAGAACATACGCAATAAGTAATGACAGTAAAAATGCCGAAATAAATACAAACATTGTCTCTAAATAATGAATCCATATTTGCGGAAATAATTTCCTCGAATCTCGAAATCCATATGTAATTTCCCAAGGTTGGAGTAACTTTCCTCCAATAAACACAATCGTGTTCCAAAAACCAATTAAATCAATTTGTAATCCCTTAAATAATCGAGGGAGCGCACCTAAACAGATTATACATAGAATTGCAGCGAATAATTGTAAACAAGTAATCCCACACCACTTAGCAGTTCGCATCAACATAACTATTACCCCTTCAAAAAAGAATATTCAGAAAAAACAAACATCTTCAACCATACCTTGAATTCGCTTTTTCCCACTTAGTAAAATAGCTTGGAATAAACACGTAACAAAAAATAATCAACCAAACACGATAAATCCCAAAAGTAATTTTTTTAAAGTTTCATTTTGGTATATATACCTAGTCCCTTCTTTAAACTCTGTTATTAACATCTTCAAATTAACTTCTTTCCATTTTGTTCTACCATTTGGTAAACGAACTTTTTCTGGAATGGAGATCGTTTGAATCAAAATACCACTCGTAATAAAAGTAAGTGTATTTACTAAAATGCTCCCATAAATTCCAAAAGTCCAGTACACCATCGTTGCAATTCCTACACCAAACAAAGCATACAAACTATTTACCATTTGATTAATACCCGCTGCTGCACCGTATTGGTCTGATTCAACTACTCCCTGTATCATCGATTGTTCTGATGGAGAGAAAAATTGTATACATGCATTTTCCAAAAATAAAAATATAAAGACAAGTATAATCATCCCGTAATAAAGCGAAATTAGGATTCCAATATTACAGAGCGAACAACATATGTTACTTACTGTACATATACGTTGTCTATCAAAACGATTCACTACTGTCCCTACTAATAGAAAAAAGATTAATGCAGGTAATGCAATCATAATTTGTGTCATCGTTGCGTAAACTGGTTGTTTTCCGTATTGATCTAGCAAATAAAACATTAAAGAAATTCCAGCAATCATAGAACCGAGTCGCTCTAAAATATTTGCTAGAAAAAAACGTGCATACACTTTGTTGCGAAATAACTGTAGCATTTCTTTCATACTTCGTATCCTTTCTCTCGACAAAATAGTATTGTTTTAGTCATTTATTGGAAGTTACATTATATTTTTCGACCATTATCCAATCTTTTCCTTCTTAATAAAAAACAAAAAAAAAGAGCCCTTATTCTCAACACAAGGACTCTTTTCATAAACTATTTAGCTACCTCTTCTTTCGGCATTACCATACCTTTATAAAGTTGAACAGTTATCCAGTAATAAATGAAATAAATGACTAAGAAAATTCCTATTGGCACCCACACTTTTACAAACGGGTCAACTAATATAAAGCTGAATAAGTTAAGCCCTACTAAAACGTGAGAAATGCCAATGATCGCTGGGAAGATAAATAAATATGAAATTTCTTTATATATACTTTTCGTTAACATGCTACGTCTTACACCGATTTTTCGTAACATTTCATAACGGCGTACATCACGAGAAGCACCTGTTAATATTTTGAACATAAGGGAACTCGCCATCATTGCTAAAAAGGCAATTCCGAGGAAAAATCCCATAAACATTGTTCCGCTCATGAAGCTGTTCATAAACTGATAAATTGTCATTTTCGTAAATAAGTCTACCTTTTCACCTGTTACTTTTTCAATTTGTGCTTTTTGTCTCTTGTCTATTTCGATCAATAACAGTTTATATTTTTTCATATCATCTACTTTTGCTAATGTTACAGTGTGTTCTGTTCCTTGAATTCCTTTATAATGCTCTTCGTCTGCAATTCTTACTGGTTTTCCGTTAAATTGATTATGCGTAATTTGTATCTCTCTTACAACTGCGTCTTCCCAATCCTTTGGCATACGAGGGAATTTTACTAATTCAGGAGCCTCTAAAGCTGAATATATAGGTTCTGTTAAAGGTTCAGTCACACGTTTACGAACAGGTTCTTTTAACGTTTTTGTATCAAAATGGTCTGAAACAAGTGGTGGTTTCGCAGTTAAGTCGTTACGTAAATAATAAACCGCTTCTCCATCTACTTTATATTTGTACTTGCTTTCTTCAACAATTTCCATTTCTTTCAAGGCAGCTTTGTCTTGATCATTCGGATCATGAATTACAACATCATATACACGAGAAAAGTCTGTCATAATACCTACATTTTTTTGGAAAGCCATACCTGCCGTCATCGCACCTGCCCCTAATGCAATTAACATCGCTACAGTACCTAATACTCTCGATAAACTATTTACTCGAAAGCGTAGCTGTGCATATGTAAAACTATTTAGACCAGTTTCATTTCGTTTTTTATTCCCCTTAATTTTCATCACAAAAAATGGGAGTAATGAACTAAAGATAAAATATGTTCCAAGTGTTGTAACGATGGTTGCTATAATAAAACCTAATTCAGCATATATTTTTACATTGATCATAAAATAGTACCCTATACTTACTAGTAATACACCAAGTACTGTCATTATAATAATGCGAGTTTTACTTTTCTTCACTTCATCTAGTGTTTCATCTTCACGAATTAACTCTAGTTCAGTTTTACGTAACAATCGGACACTGTTCATTAAGCCAGTAATGAAAAATAGTATTAAGAAGAAAATAGCTGTAACTAAAATTGCTGGTGTGTATACAGATGCATAACTACCTTTTGCTGAAATTTCCATTCCATTCATTAAAAAGTTTCCTGCTACACTTGCAAGTAACATCCCTACTAAAATACCGATAATAATACTGACAATCCCCATACCGAATGTTTCAATAAATAATAACTGTGCTACTTTTTTCTTTTTTGCACCAAGCATCATGTACATACCGAGTTCTTTTCTTCTTAATGTGAGTAAGAAAGAGTTGGCATATATAATATAAAATACAGTAATGAAAGATAATAGTATTGCACCTACCCAGAATACGAGTCTAATACTACTAATAAGACTATTATCCTTCGTAAATTCACTATTCATCGCCATCGTTTGGAACATGTAAAAAATACTAATGCTAATAACGAGACCAATAAGTAAAACCATATAATCTTTTAACATCTTTTTCATACTATGACGTGATAATTTAAATAACATAGTTTCGCCCCCTACTTAGACTCAGCAGCTGAGCCCATATGAGCGAGCACACCTAAAATGTCTTGATAGAAATTCTCTCTAGTGCCTTGACGATTTAATTCTTTATAAAGAAGACCATCTTGAATAAATAAAATACGCTCACAATAACTTGCACTAAATGCATCGTGTGTAACCATCAAAATACTTACATTGTGATTTTCATGTAAATCTTGCATCGCTTCTAATAAACTTTTTGCGTTTTTACTATCAAGCGCACCTGTCGGTTCATCTGCTAATACAATTGCTGGATTATGTACTAAAGCTCTGGTCGCCGCTGTTCTTTGCTTTTGTCCTCCAGAAACAGCCGTCGGATATTTTGTTAAAATTTCGGTGATGCCTAATTTCTTCGCAACGTCATTTACCTTTCCAGTAATCTCACTTGACGGTACGCCTTGCAAAGAAAGTGGTAAAGCTATATTTTCATAAATTGATAAGTTTTCTAGAAGATTAAAATCTTGAAAAATGAAACCTAATTTTTGAGAGCGAAAATCAGATAACGCATTGCCCTTCATAGAAGTAATATTTGTACCAGCTATCGTCACACTACCACCTGTCGCTTGGTCAAGTGTACTTATCACATTAAGTAAAGTCGTTTTTCCAGACCCAGAAGGTCCCATGATCCCGACAAATTCTCCTTCTTTAATACTTAACGATACACCCCTTAATGCTTTTGACTGATTCTCATTTCTTTTCCCATACGTTTTTTCTACACTTTCTACAGTAACTACATTTGTTGACATCTCTTTCACTCCATCCCTTTTGTATAAAATTAATTTCTCACATATTTCTTATTATTTTGTCATGTGAATCCTTAAGAATTTTTTAATTATTCATTTAAGAAGAGTTACACCTGTAACATGAACCTTTTTCCTACTTCATATTCTCATTTTTCTACAACTCGTTCCCTCGATTTCGCTTACATTTACCTTACATTTTTGTAAGATAAAAAAGAAAACACACTAATTTCTAATAGTGTGTTTTCTTTACAATCAATATTTTCTATTCTTTATTTCTTCTTCAATACTTGCCACAAATACATCTAGCGCAATAACTTCTGACTTCTCTTCCCCATATTTACGTACATTTACAGCTCCGTTTTCCATTTCCTTATCCCCAATAACAAGAACATACGGTACTTTTTGCATTTGTGCTTCTCTTATTTTATATCCTAATTTTTCATCTCGTGCATCTTGTTCAACACGAACTCCAGCTTGTGCTAATTTATGTGCAATCTCATTGGCATATTGTTCATGTACTGCATTTGAAACTGGAATTACTTTCACTTGAACTGGTGCCACCCATGCCGGGAACGCACCTCCAAAGTGCTCAATTAATATTGCTAAGAAGCGATCTAATGACCCTAAAACTGCCCTGTGAATAACAACTGGTCTTTTCTTTTCATTATTTTCATCTATATAATTTAAATCAAATTTCTCTGGCATTTGGAAATCAAGCTGGATTGTTCCGCACT
The DNA here is from genome assembly GCF_022663635.1 of Bacillus cereus group sp. BfR-BA-01356. Classification (NCBI taxonomy): domain Bacteria; kingdom Bacillati; phylum Bacillota; class Bacilli; order Caryophanales; family Bacillaceae; genus Bacillus; species Bacillus cereus group sp. BfR-BA-01356. The sequence goes on from NZ_JAKUFX010000128.1 coordinate 9,120, forward strand.
GGTGACTTCTATTTAAAGCATCTTTAATATGAAAATCAATTTTCGGCCCGTAAAATGCGCCATCACCTTCATTTAGTCTATATTTATAATTTAGCGATTGTAATACATTTTCTAATGCCGCTTCTGCTTGCTCCCATAATTTATCATCACCCATTGAATCTTCTGGACGAGTAGAAAGCTCTACTTCATACTCGAATCCAAAAGTTTTATATACGTAATCAATTTGCGCCATTACGGATTTGATTTCATCTTCAATTTGTTTTGGAGTTACAAATAAATGTGCATCATCTTGGCAGAAAGTACGTACTCTTAATAATCCGTTTAACGCACCACTAAATTCATGACGATGTACTTGACCAAATTCACACATACGAATCGGTAATTCACGATAAGAATGCAATTTATTTTTAAACATAAGCATGTGTCCTGGACAGTTCATCGGTTTTAATGCAAAACTTTTATTATCTACTTCAGAGAAATACATATTATCTTTATAATGTCCCCAGTGCCCTGATCTCTCCCATACTTCTTGGTTCATCATGAACGGAGTGCGTACTTCTTGATAATTGTACTCTTTTTGAATTTCTCTTAAAAATGCTTCCAATTCGTTACGAATCATTTGTCCTTTCGGTAAATAAAACGGCATTCCCGGAGCCTCTTCAGAAAACATAAATAACTCAAGCTCACTGCCTAACTTACGATGATTTCTTTTTGCTGCTTCTTCAACGAAATGTAAATACTCTTCTAATTCTTTTTGAGAAGAGAATGCAACACCATATATGCGCTGAAGCACTTGGTTATTACTATCACCTCGCCAATATGCACCGGAAACGTGAGTTAATTGAAATGCTTTCAAATAACCTGTAGATGGTAAATGTGGTCCTCTACATAAATCTACAAATTCACCTTGTTTATATAGTGTTACACTTTCCCCACTAGGAATTGCTTCTAAAAGTTCTAATTTCAAGCGGTCGTTCATTTCTTGAAACAGTTTAGCTGCTTCTTCTCGAGAAACCTCAACTCGTTCTATCTTTATATTTTCATTTATGATCTTTTTCATTTCTTTTTCGATTCTCCGTAAATCTTCTATGTTTACACTACTTGGAAGATCCATATCATAATAAAATCCATTTTCAATAACAGGTCCTACTCCAAGATTTATATCACCATACAATCTTTTTACAGCTTGCGCTAAAATATGTGCCGCGGAGTGTCTTGCAATTTCTACCCCTTCATTTGAATCTATAGTAATGATTTCCACTTCCGCATTTTCTTCAATATTTCGGCGTAAATCATATAATCCATCATTTACTTTCCCCGCGACTGCTTTCTTTTTCAAACTACTGCTAATGGATCCAGCAATTTCTTCTAAAGTAACTCCATTTACAAATTCTTTAACGCTACCATCTGGAAATTTAATTTCAATCATTTGTTCTTTCATTTTTCATCTCTCCATTTCATAATAAAAAGCACACTCATCCCTAAAATAGGGACGAGCGTGCTTTTACCCGTGGTTCCACCCAGATTCCCATTGTAAATATACAATGGCTTCGTTTACGGTAACGTCGTTTACACGGCACTAGATACTTCATTTCCCTAGTGCAGCTCTAAGGTGGTAAGTTATTTTTCTGCGTTAGGAAGTTCTCAGCTTTCCTTCCTTCTCTGTATAACCGGGGAAAATAACTCGTGTCCTTTTCTTTGCTTTTTGTAAAACATCCATTTATTGTTATTTAATATATCTTATTCATTTTATTTTTGCAAGTGTTTAAAAAAATTATTTATTTAATTTAAAAAAGTGAAACCAATTTTTTTTGGTTTCACTTCACAATTTTACCAATCTTGTGGTTCGTAATTTAAGTCTGCAAATAGACGTCTTTTCTCTTTCTTCGTTAAATCTCTCCACTGCCCAACTGGTAAATTATTCAATTCGATATTCATAATTCTCGTACGTTTTAACGTGTATACTTGATAACCTAAAGCTTCACACATACGGCGAATTTGACGATTTAGCCCTTGTGTTAAAATAATTTGGAACTCATATTTTGATAACTGTGTAACCTCACAAGGAAGCGTTTTTGTTCCTAAAATTTTAACACCCGCTGCCATTTTCTCTAAGAAATCAGGTGTAATTGGCTTATCTACTGAAACGATATATTCTTTCTCATGTTTGTTTTCAGCACGTAAAATTTCATTAACAATATCACCATCATTCGTTAACAAAATTAAACCGTCTGAGTCTTTATCAAGACGTCCAATGTGACTAATTCGTAAAGGATGGTTCACTAAATCGATAATATTACCTTTTACTGATTTTTCACTCGTACATGTAATACCTACTGGTTTATTTAAAGCGATATATACGTGATCTCGAGCAATTCGAAGCTGCTCTCCATTTACTCGTACATCATCACCTGGGTTCACTTGGTCACCAATTTTTGCAACCTTACCGTTAATAATTACTCTTCTCTCATTAATTAGTTTATCCGCTCCACGTCGAGACGCTTTTCCAGCTTCACTAATAAATTTATTGATACGCAAATTAGGCACATCCTTTTCTAAAAAAAATTTCAAGCTCACACTGCTTCTACCGTACAATACAAAAGGGTAAGCCTCCTATTATAACTTAAATATATTAACATGAAAGGGTATATAACGTCTTCTATTAATTACTTGTTTATAAGAAAATATCTTTATTATACATTCATTTATGCACTTTTTCAGCGTTTAATATACAAGCCATTCTTCCTTACATACAGCTTGTTTTCCTTTTATCTCTTCTATCTCTTCATGAATATTAGCTAATTTATATAAACCTGGGAAAATCTCTTCCACATAATGTTGATGCGTCTTTTCATCTTTCCAATACGTTAACACTATGTAACGATTTTCATTTTTTAAAGACTTCCCAACTACTCCACCTAACATTCCTTTTGCTTTTTCCATTCCTTTATTCCAAATTGTTTCTTGCTTCTGTAAAAAATGATTTTCCTTTTCCACCTTTACATCACATATAGCAATTCTTACGAATGATCCTTCTGTAACAACGTCTTTCAAATGCGTATCAGTTATATCATACAACGTTTGAAATAATTCAATTTCACATGAAAGAAACGTATCCTCTTGATTACTATTTAAATAAATTGTATCGTGAGCACCATTCATAAATGATTGATATGTACTTCTATCTTCCCATAAAGTAAATACACATGCCTCATCTTCATACCATCCACCAAATTGTCCATGAAACCCATCTAGGTGCCGTATATCACGCCATTTTCCTTGCGCATTTGAAAACAATTCCTTTTTCTCTTCTTCCACCTTACAGTAGATTGTTTTTAGTAGCATTTTTAATTCCCCCTTATGATCCAATCCATTTCCCACTCGCCATACTTTCTATTTTTCCATATACACAAACATTAATTTTTTGTTATCAACTCCATTACTTAATCAAAATTTGATGCCCTCCGTAAATGTTGTAAGTTGATTACGAGAATACTTACCGTGTAAAAATACATCTAAAATATAAAAATTAAAATCTCTTACTTTGTTTTCTTATCCCAGTTATAGTTTACATAATATAATTATGTATTACTATTTATATCATTCAATAAAATATACTATTTTATTCTATACGCATACTATTTTAAATTCAAACAATTCAGAATTAAAATCCAAAAAAGATAGAAAGTAAACAATCCTACATTATCATCTACTTCCTATCTCTCTTATCATCAATTATTTTTCAAATAAATAATACGTAATTTCTCCTGGATAATGTAATACAGTTACCTTCCGCTCCCCTTTTTTAAAACTAACAGTATGCCTTTTTTCCCCTAAGTTCTCCCATCCACTCGCCTTTGTAATTGGCATTACACTTATATATTGATAGTCCTCTTCATTATCATCGTTAATATGGATTGCTGACATTGGCACTGGAAAATCTTTAATTTTAGATTCTTTGTCTACATATATGAGTGCAAATAAACCAACTAATAACATAGCCATTGAAATACTTAAAACCAGTTTTCTTCTATTCATTTTCACTAAAAACCCTCTTTTCTCGCATATAACTTTCATCATTTTACTAAATTTAATTATTCACGTATAGAAAAGACATAATTTAAATTATTTCTAACCTATTTTCTCTACTTTAAACAACATTATTGTTATATATTATAATTATAAGTTTTTAAATTTTGGAGGCGTTACATATTGCAGAAATTACTTTTTACTAAATGGACAGTTGTTATTTCTATTTTCATCATTTTTGGTACAATTTTCTACGTTACTAATGTTAATAATAACAGCGAAAAAGCAACTGTAGAAACAGCGGAGACAAAAACTTTCAAAACGAAATTACAACCTAAAATTAATGAATTGACTACTCATTATAATGACATCATCGAAAAAGATTGGTTACCTGCCTGGGAAGAGATTAACACGAATGGAGATTCAGTAGATCGAAATAAACTATTAGTTACAATGAGTGCTGTTTCCAAACAGTACGAAACAATTATGAACGAAATAGACACGCTTAAAATTGAAGAAAACATAACAGATATAGATATACAAAAACAACTACTTCAATTCACAACTCAGTTTAAATCCGCATCAAATTTCATGAAAAATGCAGCAAATTTAATTATAGACGGAGCAAATAACTCTACTCCAACCAATGAAACTATTGAAAAAACAAAACAAGCTTTAGGACTTGCGGATCAACATATTGTCATCGCTTTATCTACTTTAAATGAAGTTGAAGATAAATTAGGACTTACAAAAAAATAAAACTATTTACTATTTTAAAATAAAAAATGATTGCAATTCACAATTTGTATGTCTATAATGTTTTTATTGATTTACAATCAATGTGTTTATAAATTTTATAATTCGGATGAACCATTCAGGAGAAGGTCTATTGATCTACCGACGGGGCAAAAAGTTGTTATACCAACTTTGAAACTCTCAGGTCTTGGTTACAAGTAGAACTGCATGGGGACGAATCTCTGGAGAGACTCCCTCTCGCTTTCATAGAGCGCGGAGGAAAACGAGCACCGAAGGAGCAAATCCGCTACTTTAGCGGATAATCTCTCAGGTAAAAGGACAGAGACAAGCGAAAGAAAAAGCCGATTGTATCGGTTTATTTTTCTATCCCTTGTTTCTCCAGAGACCATTTCATTTACTTGAAGTGGTTTTTATTTTTTCTAAAAAAGGAGAATAAAGATGGAGACAGTAAGTAAAGTATTAGAACAACTGAATCAATACGTGTGGGGATTACCAACTTTGTTGCTACTCGTTGGAACAGGTATCATTCTCACAGTGCGTTTAAAAGGTTTACAGTTTAGTAAACTATTATACGCTCACAAACTAGCATTTAAAAAATCAGAAGATGCCTCTTCTTCTGGAGATATTAGTCACTTTCAAGCACTTATGACAGCTATGGCCGCAACGATTGGTATGGGAAATATAGCCGGTGTTGCAACAGCTGTTACAATTGGTGGTCCTGGTGCAATATTTTGGATGTGGATTACCGCTTTATTCGGTATGGCAACAAAGTATGCAGAGGCAATACTTGCAGTGAAATACCGTGTTAGTAATGAAAATGGTGAATATTCAGGTGGACCAATGTATTATTTAGAGCGTGGTTTAGGTAAGAAATGGCTTGCTATATTATTCGCTATATTTGGTACAACTGCTTCTTTCGGTATTGGTAATATGGTGCAATCTAATTCAGTTGCAGAGGCAATGCGAATTAATTTCTCTTTCCCTCCTGCTTTAACTGGTATAGTAATGTCATTTTTAATCGCAATTGTTATTTTAGGCGGTGTAAAAAAAATCGGGAAAGTGACGGGATATGTCGTTCCTATTAAAGCTTTCTTTTATATAATTGCTGGTCTTATCATTATTTTCTATCACTACGACCAAATTCCAGAAGCATTTTCACTTATTTTTTCTGGTGCATTTAATGGTACAGCAGCTGCTGGTGGTTTTATCGGGGCAACAGTTGCATCAGCTATCCAAATCGGAATGGCGCGTGGTGTATTTGCGAACGAAGCTGGTTTAGGGAGTGCACCAATTGCTGCTGCGGCTGCAAAAACTGATTCGCCTGCAAAGCAAGCTTTAGTTTCAATGACTGGTACTTTTCTAGATACGTTTATTGTATGTACAATTACAGGACTAGTATTAATCACTACAGGCGCTTGGAAATCTGGTAAAACTGGCGTTGAAGCTACAACACTTGCATTCCAATCTGTATTTGGTACTGCTGGTAGTATGATTCTCGGTATCGCAATTATTTTATTTGCCTACTCTACTATTTTAGGTTGGTCGTATTATGGAGAAAAATGTGTAGCTTATTTATTCGGAGAAAGTGCAGTTAAATATTATAAAGCAATCTTTATTGTCATGATTGCAATTGGTGCTAATTTAAAGCTAGGAATCGTATGGACATTTGCTGATATTGCAAATGGACTTATGGCAATTCCAAACTTGATTGGTCTAATTGGATTAAGTAGTATTGTTGTTGCTGAAACGAATCGTTTTTTACAAGCAGAGAAATTGAAAGAAAATAATAAAAAACAGGCAAGTTAATCTATGAAAAAAGGAATGACTCATACATGATGAGCATTCCTTTTTTCATCCCCTCGTATATTAATATTTAAGCCCTATCTCAGGCTTAGTTTTACTCTCTAATAAGAGTCCAGTAATAAAGAAAATACTTGGACGTCTCAAGATATTTCTAGATAAT
>NZ_JAKUFX010000129.1:0-15756 GCF_022663635.1 Bacillus cereus group sp. BfR-BA-01356
TTTATGAAGACGTTTAGCCACTTCCTATCGAATCCAGTGGATTTATTTTCAAAATCCTCTAGCAATATTTTTTGAAAATGTCCCCTTGACTTTTCATAGTTGGTCTTTCTTTACGATTTAGTTAAAACATATGAACAAACTTTTCATAAATAGATGTAAAACTGAAGCCTATAACAAATACAATAATGCACAAATATGTAGAAATAAGGTATTTGAAGACCATACCTGGCCGCGATGCAACTAACGTTTCATAAGATTCAGCCCGTAGTCTTCTCATTAACTTAATTTGATTATTAATTATCTCTCTACTTTGACTTTCGTCCATAACCATTGCTTGTTGCAAAGCAACCATAAATTGATATGCTGCTGGTATATCTACCTCACGCGCAAACTCTAGATATGGTTCAAAATTACCTGGTTCGAGTTCAATTTGTGCAATTAGATTTTCTACTAATGGTCTTAAATTATCTGAAGCATATTCTATTGATCTCTTAGTAGCTTCATAGGCCGTATATCTACCAATCATATAAGCCAAAGAAATCATGTATTCCGGTAATTCAAGCTGCATTCTTAATTGTTTCGCTTTAACGTTACTATTAAGTTTAGATTCCTTCACATAAAATCCCATAACAGCAAATACCAAAGCTAAAGGGAAAATTACTATTTTCAAATCTGGAACATAAAACATTAAACTAGCTATAACTAAAAAATTTATAATTGAGAAGGTAAGTTTACTAATAATAAACTCCATTGGTGTAAGACTCGAATTAACTTTTTTTAGTTTTTTCTCTAATTCTTTTTCACGTTCTTGTGATATCCAATTCTTTTTTAATTTTAAAATTGGATACAACATTGTATACAAAATAGGTTGTCTTTTATTTGCTACGTTACTTTTTTTTACAATGTTATAAATCTGAAACCTTTTACTTTTTTGTCTTTCCAGTACCAGGTTGTAAACCACTAATACAAAGAGTAAGACTAAGATAAATAGTAAAATCAAAGGATATAGATTCACTCTATCACCTTCTTATTATTTTATTTTTGTGATATCTTCCGTAGGATCATAGAAAGAATGTTTCTCTATCTTAAATGCACTAAATATGCATACTACAATTATTGCTAAAAGAATGAACCTTCCTTGTATTGTCCTTGCAAATACAACATAATCATCAGCATTGATCGCCAAGGCTGCAACTGGTAATGAAGCAAGCATTATAGCCGTTTGCTTAAATGTTCTCCTTTGCGGTTGCATACCTGATTTTAATTTTGCACGATATATTTTTTTATCTTGAAATTCATGTGCAATATTTAAAAGTATGTCATCCGTATCTTTACCTGTTTTTGAAATAAGGTCTAACATATCATGAAAGAGCTTAATATCTTTATAATTATATTTCTGTACGAATGAATGAAAGGCATCTCTAATACTTTTCCCATCTTCCGTGTATAAGATTAAACATCTTTCTACATCATCTTTTATAGGAGATTGTAGTAACGGCAAAACACTCTTAAAAGCTAACGTCATACTTTCATGTGTAGAAACTGCATTTGCTACAGCTTCTAAATAAACCATTAACTGATTTTCCACATATTCTTCGTATCTCTTACGCTTATAAAAGCCAATGATTGGCGGAAGTGATACTCCTACTAACACCCCGAATATTGTTGTACTTAATGACATAAAAAAACCATACAATGCAACGGCTCCAACTAGGGTCCCTATAATTAGTATGATTTGATAATCCCTGAGGGATAAATTCCAATTAAAATCTTTACTTTCCCTCAGAATATAGTTAGGACTGATCCATTTATACAATCCTTTTCTCTTTAAAAATTTCACTACCTTACCATCATCTTTTTCATTCATAACAATTAACTTGCCTTTTTTTCTTCTTTGAATTAAATTGATTCCCAAATTAACTACAAAGAATATAGCAACTACCATCAAAAAATATGGAAGATAATTAAGAAATACCAATTAATTTCTCCCCCTCTGTGGCTACAGGAAGTTCTTTTGCAACCTCAAGTTCAGATGTTTTAATTCCTTTAAATTTCAGCTTTTTAATCATTTTTTCACTCAATTTCCCTACTCTTTCATGGGAACCATTGATTATGAATCTTGTTTGATTATTTTCGTCCTCAAATTCTTCAATTTCTTTAACGTTAAATGAATATAAAGGTGTATAAATTAGCTTTCCATTTTCATAGCCGATATACTCTACAATTTCGGTTAGTCTTCTTTTTCCATCTAACATTAATTCAAAATGAATACCATAATCAAAATTTAAAGCAATACTTTGCTGTAAATATTCCTTGGATATATTTACAGCTTCTAAACACATACTAGAGTACCGTTCAACACTTTCAGCTGCACTTGGAGAATGTAAACTTGTAAGAATCCCATGACCAGTTTCCGCTAATTTTTTTGCTCCCCAGGCTTCTCTTCCTCTTAATTCGTTAATGCATATAATTTTTATAGTTTGTCTAACTACACCAGATAATAAATCTTCATAAGTAACAGAGGTAGAAGAATCCTCCCGATCCCTAGTTAGCCAAGTACTTAAATTCCATTCCTTTGAATATATTTGTTTCAAATTCATTTCATCAACATCTTGTAGCACCAACGTCTTATCGGTTTTCACTTTTTTACCTAAGAGATATTTCATAAATTCCGTTTTTCCACTGCCTGTTTCTCCAGATATAAGGATTCTTGAACGTGATTTCATCATTGCTCTAAAGAATGGAATCATTTCTTTACTTGCAAGACCTTCTTCCACTATGATCTCATCATTGATTCTTAAAGTTTTAGCAAATATCCGAATCGCTAATGAAATTCCATATTTTGAAATATCAAAGCCCACTAAATTAATTCGCATATTTGGAAAGTAAGCATCACATTTTGGCTTACTATGTGTCCAAGTTTGACCAGATGCATTTACAAACTTATTACATAAAGCTTCATATGACTCTTTACTTTTAAAGGTTACATCTGAAAGATAGTCACCTTTTTCTAAATCTTTTATCCATATCTCATCCCAGCTATTGCAAATAATATCTGTAATACTATCTTGCTCAGAAAATGGCTCTAATACATCAAGACCAGCTACAGCATCTACAATTCCTTTAGTAAGTTCTTCTAATGTAAAACCTTCTATATTAGGCTCTGTTGTAAGAAATTGAGAAACAACATCCTTTAGTGCTTCCTTTTTGGCTTCATCTCCAAATGATTCCTGGATTAATTTTTTATGATCCTTTAATAAAAATTTTTTTACCGTATCAATTAAATCTTGAGGTATTTCTTTGGTATTTGGTGTAGATGTATGCCCTCCAGATTTGATGTTATATATATAATTTTTTATATTTATCCTTTCTGGAATTGAAGGTATATAACCTAACTCTTCTAAAGAAATCACATTTTCCATAAATTTCACCACCCCTAGATCATTCAATTCTATTTACTTTTGAAAAGTCGGAATCCATTTTGTTCATTTCTGATAAAGCACCCTAATTTCCTAGCAATATTTTTCATGTAGTCATCAATTGTTTCTGATCCCAACTGTAGTGAAAACTCTACTTCCGCTCTTTCTGGATCATAAGGAATACAAGCCGTCACCTCAAAATCAACTAACATTTTGTAGTCCTCTTCATCAATTTTATTACTACATAGATTAAATACATGTACCCACTCTTTGTGTTGCAAATTTGCCTTTTTAAAAATATTTGTTATGTTCTTGTATCTCGATAAAACAATTGGATTTCCTGTTAAAATACTGACTACACTATCACATTTACTTAACATAGGTAAGCCAAAAACATTTTCTATTTGATTAGGCAACTGAAGTATTACATAATCATAATCTAGTGCCTTTAATTTACTAATAAAATCATTACTGAATTTCTCGACCAAGGTTTCTACATTTGTTTTAAAACGAGGAAAGCTCTCTTCCACAAAATCATTACTGAAAGTCAACAATTCCATATTACTTGGAATCCAGGAAAATCTCTTTCCCTCTCCAACCTCATTCTTTTTCAAGATATACTTTTGAATATCAAATCTACCTTCTAGAATGGCCTTTTCCATAAACAGTTCCATATTTTTTTCCGGATTAGATATTGCTGTTTTTTGTGCAAATGTAGCATTTAAATAATCTAATTCTAAATACAGTACCTTTGAATTAGATTCACCTATAACTTTTGCTAAAGATTGGCCGATTGTTGTTACGCCTAATCCCCTTTGCACACCATATATACCTATAATTTTCCCCATTATACAAACTCCTTCCTTACTTTAATTTATATGACTGATCCTGAATCCACTTTGTAATTAAATCATCATTCGTTCTTTCCACATTGGCATTATAAGATTCACCAGAAGCTACAGGAATAACTTCACCAATTAAGGCTCCCTTATTTAACAATTGATTTTCTTCCTCTGAAACTGCGAAAGTATAAATTTTGGCTAGTGGACGATTCTTCGCCTCATTATTTAGGTTGTCTTTATATGATCCATCGACTTCTACACTCTTAGGATCAAATACATTTGTAGCATTACTATCTTTTACTGAAGTTACCCTAACATGTTTTGCAACACGCCCAAACATAGGCTTTTCAGTATGATCCGTTTCATTCTTCACCTTACCTTTAAAATACAGGTCTACATAAGAATCTGGGATAATGCTATTACCAGATGACGTTTCAATATCTACCAATAACGGAAAAGCTACTTCATTTTTCTTCAAATTTAATATAGCTGCATCCGGCAATTCATCCTTTGGAACTACTTTGTCCTTGTACAATAAAGAATTCTTTGAAACTCCAAATCCGTTTACTGTATACTTACCTTCTAAATCTTTTACATTTGTAATAGCATTAGGAGCAATTGCATTACCAGGAATGACCCTCTCTTGTAACATATCCTTTGTAATTTTTGTTCTTGGTGGAATATCAACTTTACTGTAATAAACCTTAGTAGGATTTATCGCACTATTAATTCTGTAATTTTCATATCCCGCAATTGTCGCTACTAAGCCTACAGCAATTAATACACTCACGGTTTTCTTAGGAAGCTTTTTCACCAATTTCTTCAACTCCTATTTCGTTACTTTTTTCGCTTCAAAAATCATATTTTCAAACTGTCTAACTGTCGTTTGATCATCCGGTTCTTTTAAATATTTCTTAATAGGAATAGCAAAAGTGTTGTATGATTCGACTCCAATCATTGCTGGTTGAGAGTTAATAGCATAAATATTTAATCGTTTTTCACCATCATGGAAATTTGACTGATTAACATATTCTCTAATCAGGGTTTCTTTAACCACTTTCTCATTAATGGTTATTTCTTCATCAACTCTTAATTGCCCCATATTAATGCCTTTCGACATGGCTGTAGCTGTTGCTTGATGTAAGCTATTATCTTCATTTGTATCCGCTGCAAACATAAAACCGGTACTTGCTGTAAACAACATAATCCCGATCAACACCAGCATTATTACAACAAATTTTGGTGGTTGCATTGATTTGTACACCTCACCAACATATTTTTTCGTATACAAAAAGCCTGTTCTAAAAGCTAATTGCACTTTCAAAACAGGCTTTCTTATTATTTAAAATTAAATCTCGTTAGGAAATCACTATTCAGATTAACGTCTGAACCATGCGTCTTGTTATATTCTTTAATTTGCTTATACATTTCTGGAGTAATTTTATAACTCTCCATATGATAACCTGTTGGTATATCTTTTGGATTTGGATATTTCCATGTATTCCACCAGTCCGATAAACTAGTTAACATATGTTCTTTGTTTTTCCAGTTCCACCCTACTTGCCCTGGGAATGGATTTTGTGGATTTACAGAGCGTTTAATAAAATCATCGTTTCCTTTTTTATCACCAATCCCTGAACCTTCCACTTCAATTTTTCCCGTAAGACAAAGATTTAACTTATTAACACCCGCACCATAAGCCATTGCTTTAAATGAATACGTTCCATCTGCTTGTGTAAATTCGGTATACCACTTTCTCCCGCCATCTAAAATAGTTTCATTAGGATTGTATTTAGGATGCTTTTTATAGTTATCATTAAATACATTTCCTGAAAACTTTTCAACGTAAGTATGAGGTAATGACCAAACTTGATTGTATCCTCCTAGTGTTTCATCCATTGGTACTTTGTATCCATCTTCTGTTTTTGAATACTGTTGATGTTTAACCATTGTCGGAAGGAAAGACGTTGTACTCTTCACACCCGTAGCATGACTTGATGAATCTTCATTTGTGTAGGTTGTTTTCACTTCATAACTAAATCCATATCCTGCCCTTATTTTAGGCTTTGATATATTCACAATACTACCTGTTAAGCGTTCATATAATGTGTCCCTATCTCCTGCGTTATTAATTGTACGCACAACAGCTGTTACCGTAGCTGTAGAATTAGGCTGTGAACAAGTAGAGGTTTCATGTGAAGCAACATTAATTGGGGTATCCAATTTATTATTATTAAAGTTTGTTTTTAATACATCTTTACTATTATCATATTTTCGCGGCTTAGGATTGATCTCAGCCTCAATTTGTCCTGAACTTGGTACTTTCCAATCATAATACAAAACTTTAGATTGTCCTTCGGATAAATTGACCTTCTGTTGTCCTACTATATTATCTTGGAACCTGAGAACAACATTTGGAGTGGTGTTTTTATATTCACTCTCCAATTTATCTAATCTATCCCTTTTATTCTTCTCTTTATTTAATTTTTTTGTTTCTGTACTAATCATGGTTAATATTCTATCAAGGTTATATTCATACGATGAACAATCACGGGGAACACAATGTTGATTTCCTTCTTCATCTATTGTACAAATTCTATCATATCGACAAAATTTCAATTCTTCCCTCGCGTCTTCTTTTCTGTCCTCTAATTTATAAAGTTCTCGCTCTTGATCCTGAATTTTTCGATCTAATTCTTCTCGGTATTTTTTTCGTTCTTCTGAAAAATCAGCTCTTGAAACCTTAACCGGTGTTTTTACATTATCACCAGATTCAACCGTTTCACCCTCAATACGATCTACTGAAAAATCCATTTTGTACTTAAATGTATCTTCATCGCCTTCACCACCTGGAGTTGGTGGTTTCTCTTTGTCACAACCATTTCCCGAAATAGTAAAGGAAGTTTTCTTTTCCTTCGCTGGTCTTTGTACAGCGTCATAGACTTGTAATTTCGCTTCAAACTTCCCACAAGTCGTTGGTTGCCATCTTATAGGGCTACTTGATCCTTTCCCTCCAAAATATCCAGCATCGCCCTCTTGCGGCTTCTCTGAATCCTTCTTAGGATTAGAACGAATATATCCTTCTTTAGTATCAATTTCAGAACCATCTTTATATATTTTCAGAACCCATTTTACTCTATTTCGCTCCCCAGCCATTTCTGCATAAGGATTTATAGTTTCTGACCCGATATTATTATCTGTATATCCTTTATTTTTGGTTACATATTCAAAACCTTCAACCTGGAAATCTACTGTATTACTTTTAGGACCGTCAGATGCTTGGAATTTTTTCACATCCGGAAAACTAGTACGTACAATAAAGATATTAAATTTGTTAATATCCTTATGTAACCCTGCACCTGCCATACCACCTGAAAGATAAGCCATATCCCTAATCCAATAGAATTTACCATACGACTTAGGAAACGCAACACTTGTCACTTCATAAGGTAATATATACTTTAAAACAAAATCTGGATTTCCCCAATACTTTTGCGAAATCACTTGGGAATTTACTCTTTCCACTTCTGTAATCATTCTATTACCTAGTGGGATACCACTTCCTATATATCCATCGTTCGCTACATTAACAAAAGGTTCACTATAATCAACGCTCTGTACCAAGTTCGCTCTTTGGTTTCCCCAATCAAAGCTACCGTTGTAAAGAGCTGGGTAATGAAGGTCAGCTGTATAATAAATATCAGGTGGTGCATTAGGTGGTAAAAATTTTCCTGGTCTTAAATAATTACCTGACATTTGCAAACCCTCGCTCATTATCAAGGTTTCTTTCTTCCCATCATAAAAAGGAATATCACTATTCCGTGCATATGCAAAATTAGGAATAAATAACGAAATAATGAAAATACATAATAATAATTTTGATTTTATTTTCTTCATTATCTTCCTCCTTTTATATTTCGAGGAATATTTTTAATTTCTAATAAAAAAGCCGTTTTAGTAGGTTACTAAAACGGCTTTTTTCATTATTTTTTTGTGATTTGAATTGAAATCATTTGATCTTCCATTGTTGGACTGATATGAATTTTATAATCCCCTTTTTCAACATTCTTAATCTTCATTGGTGCTGAAGGGATTTCTTGAATTTCTTGGTCCAAATTCAAGCTTGAATTTATAAGTGAAACAAATTCTTTCGTTAGCTCTAACATAGCATCATTTGATACCCTAAAAGTAACTTGAAAATCGTCTGTCTCTATGCCAGCTAATCTAAATTGAGCTTTTGAACCATCTACCAATTTTACAATTGCTCCTACTTCACTGTACTTCAAGTTTGTTCCATACTTACTATTTATATTTTTAACAATTTGTTGAGCTTTAGTAGACGCTGCTTTATTAACAACCTCTGAACCATCATACCAAGCTTGTGTAAAAGTAAAACCATCTGTTGCTAAACTTGTTTCTAACCATTCTGGAACGTTAACTGGTTTAGTTTCTTCTCCAGTGTTTGGTTTTTCCTCTGGCTTAACTTCTCCGCCAGTATTCGGTTTTTCTTCCGGCTTAACTTCTCCACCAGTATTCGGTTTTTCTTCTGGCTTAACTTCTCCACCAGTATTCGGTTTTTCTTCTGGCTTAACTTCTCCACCAGTATTCGGTTTTTCTTCTGGCTTAGTCTCTTTCTCTATTACATTAATAGAATTAAATAGAAATTGACTATATTGCTCGCGTGTTACAACTGATGTTGGTGAATACATTTTGCTTCCTGTACCAATAGTAATGCCCTTCTCTTCTAAAGTACTAATGGCCTTGTACGCCCAGGAGTTTTTATCAACATCTACAAATGATGTATTTTTATTTCCTTCAAATTTGAAAGCATTTGTAAGTACCTGCGCCATTTGCTCGCGAGTTAAGATATCATCCGGTCCAAATTTACCTTCTCCATACCCCTTAATAATACCAACTTTAGAAAGTGCTAGAATCTCTTTTTCAAACATATGCCCTTTAATATCGCTATATGGGTTTTTGAAATTACCTGCATCTGCTGGCTTTAAGTAGTTATAGATCATGCGAGCAACTTGCCCACGGGTAACATTATCGCCAAAACCAAACTGTCCATTCCCGTAACCAGCAACAATATTTCTATTCGCTAAGTTTGTGATCGCTTTAGTCGCCCAGTGTGTATTTGGTACATCATAGAATGATATACTATCAGCTTTAACTTCTGCTGGCTTAATATGGTCAACATTGATTCCCATACCTGTTCCCATAATTGTTAAAGCTGCCGTTGTAGTTAGAATTGTTTTTTTCATGATTAATCCTCCAGTTTAATATTTCATCTTAATATACCTATAATACAAAATATATTACCACTGTAACAATACTAGCGACATAAAACCAGCAATTATAGAAATTGCTGCCGGAAAACGGTAACTCATACTGATTATTTTCAAACCTTCTGTTATTAGTTCAATGCTAATCTTCAGAAATTTAAAAGAATGGTAGCCGCTTATTGTTCTGGTAAATATATATTTTTTTACAAACAATAAAATCACAATTAACCCATATATTACTGCTGATAAAATGAATACTGTTACATGTAATAAAATCGGTATCAATAGCCAATGTATCTTCAAAGACCCTAAGATATATAAATACATAGATGAAATCACTATCATTTTTGTATCTCCAGGCGAAAACTTAGCCAATGGCATTTTTTCTCTAATTAACACACCAATTATTAATGTAACAATTGCGATTACGAGTAGAGCTAACACATTCTTATTCTGAATTACACAAAGAACTATTGAAAGACTAAAAAATATTAAGTGCCAATAGTTTTTAGTAATCAGATACTTTAAATCCATAAAAACATTTAAACTCATGTAAACTGTATATAATATCAAGGTGTTCACGAATTTTTAACATCACCACCTATAAAATCTAATTTCTTATAATTAGCGATTTTGAAGTCTACTTGAGAATAATCAATTTGTATAAAGTAAAAGAATAAAATTTTGTCAATTATGGCTAGATTGACGACCTCGTATGAGGCTGTTATAAGTTATTCCCACTCTAACTTATAACAGCCTCACACAGCACAACGTTTTCGGCATGTACGAAGAACCTCGTATATCTACCTTTTGATATTGATCGCTTCATCGAAACGTCTTCTTGGGATATTTCTCACGATTATATCAATCAGATTATCGATACACTGTTAAATTACGGCCACAGATGAGTTTTAAGTTCCACTCACCAAACTCTACTCGTCGACCTAACCCTCTAGTGACCATATCAAGGGCGGCACGCAATATTCATTTATCAAAGGATCAATTTGTGCTGTTTACAAAATTCCAAGTGGAATCCCCACCAAAAGATATTTCATTCTAACGGAATCTTAAAATACTCTCACAGCACACTTCAAAATCGCTAAACTTCAACTTACTCTGCAATCTTTTTGGGTTTTCTTATCACTACAAGCTCATCTTCTGGATTTTTCCTTTTAGCAATAAGGTTATTATTTTTATCCACTACTGATCGTACCTTATAATACAATTGGGCTATTTTTACGATTTCCCCTGTTTTATTTTCGATAGCGACAGCACCTCTTAACTGATATGTTTTCCCATCAAAAGTTTTTACAGAGTGAGCTTTACAAGATACATCATAAAATGTAAGCCTACTTTCTTTTTCCATAAACTCCCCCCTTTGAAGGTATTTTCTATCAATAAAAGAAAAATAATAATAAAATAATATTTTTTTATCTTATCACTGCTTATAAACCCGTCTTATCATTTACAATAGACAAGGGTATACATAATGATAAAAAGTAAATGTTTGAAAGCGATTAGTTAATGAGGTTATTTATCCTCAAGTTTGGCATGATACAAACTAGATTCGAACAGTCTTTCAAGAGGTTCTTTTAAATATGTACTTATTGTCCTAGCTCTTTTTGCATTAACACCACTTCTGCCTGTTTCAATGCTATAAAGAGTATTTTCTGGAATATTAGTACCTATTGAAAGTTCTCGTACAGTTAGGTCTTTTTCTTCCCTAACTTTTCGCAAAACTGTCGATTTAGTTTTATTTGACAAAGCCAAATACTCACCTCCTTGTTTATATTCTATTTGATTATTAATCAAACGTCAACATTTTGTTGATATTTATCATCAAAACGAAAAGGTTGGGTGTGAGCAACTTAAACTAATCGTAATAACATCGAAAGGTTGATTGCATTGAAAGACAATATTTTTGGTCAAAATTTAAGGAATTTAAGGACTTTACAGAGGTTAAGTTTAAGCACATTAGGCAAAGAACTTGGAGTAACAGGAAGCGCAATATCCGCCTGGGAACTTGGGCATAAGGAACCAAACTTTGATATGCTAAAGAAAATAGCAAATTATTTTAAAGTTAGCATCGATTATATGTTTAACCATCAAATTTTCGATAATGAGGCACAAAAGAGAGAAGTAGCCGGTCAATTGGCCAATGAAATATACGAAAGATATAAAAACATTCCAGATAGTAAAAAGCCTATGGTTAAGCAAGAATTAATAAAATATGTAAATTACCTGAATTTCACAGCACAGGTTGAAGATGAAGAATTAAAAAAAATAAAACAAAATACGGAAGAACATAACGAAAAGTAAATGGGTAGGGTATCTGTTCTAGGATACTCTACCCATTATTTTCTTCAAATTGTTGAAGCACACTTAAAATCTCATAAAAAAACTCTACAGGATTTTCCTGATTATTCAACGTATCCTCAATCAACTTTTTTTCTATTTGGTTTTCAATGAACTGTTGGTCTATTTTTTCAACTTTCACAAGTCCACCTCCACTGAATATCACATTTAATCAGATTGCAAAATTAATTTAAAATAAATCCAGGAATATCAGCAACATATAATACATTAAATAAAAATATAACGATTGAACGATGTTTATTATTCATTTCGAGTTCGTTCAACCGTTATATAAATAGCTATTCCTCCATAAGTTCTTCAGTTTTAATCCCTAGAGCCTCAGCTATTTTTTTGATATTTTGATAAGTAGGGTATTTACGCTCCCCACTTTCAATTTGAGAAAGCGTTGGCTGTGGAACACCTGACTTTTTTGCCAGTTCTAATTGAGTCCAACCTTTTTCCAACCTCGTTTCTCTTATCTTATGCACCATTGTACACAGCTCCTTAATATTCGATGATGAATAACTAATAACTGTTTATATGATACGGGCTTAAAATAAATTCGGGAAGGGTTAAAAAACCCCCCCTTCCCAAGATGAAAATTTAATGTTAAAATATTATATTTTATTAATATAAAAATCCAGTAAAGAGGTCTTTTTTCAAATCCTTCAATTACTTTATTTTATTATTTATCATCTTAAACTGTTTCTTTATAGTTTCAACTGATTTATATAACAGATCAGCAATTTGATTCTTATTTAGACCTTTCTCTTTTAACTTATATACTTCTTTCTCCGAAGGCGTTAAAACACTTATTTTCCTTTCTGTCTTCAAAGCGTTAACGAGTGTAGAGGAAACATCTGAATGAATACTTACCTTACCTTTATACGCATCTCTAATTGTGCCAGGAATGTCTCTGTATGAACTTTTAGTTAAATAATTAATCGCTCCACTATCGAAAGCCTCAAGGATAATTTCTTGTTCTTCCCAAGAAGTTAGCATAATAATATTCTTTAAACCTATATTATTTAAATGATTCGCTACCTGAAGTCCATTTAGATTTTCATCATCATTTGAATCTGATAGCGTTAAATCTAGTAATATAACATCTATATCCTCAATATTAATTTGTAGTGCTTCTTCTTTAGTAGCTGCCTTTTGAATAACTGTCATATCATGTTCTTTCTCCACGTATTCACATAAACATTTCATCCATACCGGATCATCTTCAACAACTGCCAATCTAATTATAGTCATCCCCTATGATCTCCCATCTATATTAAATTGTTCATTACTCTCGATAACTCTTCGAAATGGAAGTGATAATGTAAATGTAGTTCCTTGATTAACTTTACTCTTAATGGCAATATCACCACCATGCTTTTGCATCACATTATAGGAATATGTCAGTCCTAATCCGTAATTCCCTTTTGTTCCTTTCGTACTAAAAAATGGATTTAAAACCTGATCTACCGTATCTTTTGGAATACCTTTTCCATTATCAGTAATATCTATATAGATTCTTCGCCTAGTTTTATAAAGTTTAATTAATATATGTCCTTCGTTATTCATTGCCTCGAAAGCATTCTTAATTATATTTAATAATGTTTCTTGGATGTGTATAGGATCGGCACGCACTTTGGCATCAACTTCATACTGCTTAACAACCTGAATTTTTGAAGTTAGATATGGTTGTAGTAGGGCTAGTGTAGATTCAATATTTTCCGATAGCCAAAATTGTGATTCCTTTAAATTCATAACATCCAGTTTACTTTGAATACGTGCGGAAAGTTCTAGAACATGCTGGGTGGAATTGAGGATTAACTCTATATTTTCATTCGCTTTTTTATTTAAATTCTGTTCTTTTAACTGGTTTACTAAAAAATCAATTTTAGCTATTTCATTTTTTATTGTGTGATTTAATAAAGCTGTCCCAGATGCAACAGCCTTCATGGTGCTATCTCTATGCTGTCTTTCGAAACGGATTTTTACATCTAAAAATCCGTATCTTATAATAAGATATCCAAAAATACCAAATTGAGCTGTAATAACCAATGGATTATAAAACCATACTTCCTTTATCCCCAAAGCTTCTAAAACTATATTTGTAACCAATGCAAAAGTATTCACTGGAAGAATAACTAAGCATGTGAAAATTTTACTTTTCTTTATTGTTGGCCGTGTTTCTCGATAAGTAGAGTAGATCATTAAAATATTTGTTCCCATAACATAAGGAACGGTCCAACATGCCAGGGCAACATAATTCGCTTTAAATACAGGATATATTTGATCAATACTATACATATAGAAGACTGGAATTAAAAAAACTATATTCCTCAATAATCTTTTAAAATGTGAATTTGTCCTGAATACACCCGAAAACGCAACACCAAACATCCAAATAGCGTATGGAGTCATATAATGTCCCCATGATGTTGCTATTGCATCTATCCACAGAATTAATTCTGATCGATTTGGCCCATTACCCAGCATTACACCTAAACCACCAAATCCTCCATACAGAGCAATAGCACTTGCCCAGCGAGTTTCTTCGCTTTTTGGATTGGTAAGAAACAAAATTGCTGCCATCATCCATAGCAAAAATACCAGTACTATCATATATTCACCTCACTATTATTCGTTTTCGAATAAATTCTATAGTATCAGCTGCAATTTTCTTTTTATTAAGTACAATTCCAGCATGTCCACAGTTATATAAGTATCTTGTAGGTTTACCCCAAGATTCCCATAAATAACTTGTATCCTCCATATGAACGTACTGATCCTGTGTTGCTGAAATAAGTAAAACATTCTCTTTTTTCATCACCGGACTACTCTGACTAGGTTCTGTAGCCTTCCAACATTCTTTTAGCTGCTCATAAGTAACTCCGTTTTCTTCTAAATCCTTTTTTATATATTTCCCTGGATTCGTCTTCCAAATCGAATAAGATAGTCTGTTAGCATAAAATACAGATGTTAACACATCAATTTCAGGCTCAACTAAAGCTGTTAAATTAGTAATAATACCCCCTAAACTCACACCTATTAAAATAACAGACCCTTCTTTATTCTCCTTAATCCAATGAATTAATGCTCTAAGATCAACTACAGCTTGTTGTGTAGATTCTACCGTCCGTTGAATATTGGCACTTACCATATACTCACCACTAAACAGCGAACTCTCTGGTTTCCTCTCAAAATGATATGGTAGAGTAAAATAATACATATTCCATTCTAAATCTATCATTTTTTCATGATAAATATTCTCAATACGTTCCGTACTGTTCATGCGCCATCCATGAACAAAAATAACATTAGGTGCATTATTATTTTTATTTAAATAAGCCTTCCCTCTTACAACATCATTAAATACATCACCGGTTTTCACCTGACTTTTATATTCAAATTTAGCGATTTTATAGTTGTGTAAATTTGATACTTCATCATTAAATTGAATATCGATAGATTTATTAACTTTATAAAACGTTCCTATATCTTCAAAATCTATTGTTGGAACTCCAGAAAACTGGTATTCCTTACTTCTCTTTTTATGCAAATCATAAAGAGCGCATAAATCTATAAACTTCGAAAACAACACTATATTACCCCTCCGCTTTTCTTGAAATATATATAAATCCCCTCCTATAATCATCTATATTTTCCACCGAAAATATAGATGATTATAGGCATGGTCATCTGACCTAAACATTGTATAATTTATGACATCTTAAATCAAAAGGGATAAACCCCATGCCCATCAACTTAAGAGTGAGCACAACCTGAGCTTTCGACTCATCGGATCAAAACATTCCTAAAATAAAAGCATACTCTTAAAAATAAGCATCTCAAATAAAC
>NZ_JAKUFX010000130.1:0-15724 GCF_022663635.1 Bacillus cereus group sp. BfR-BA-01356
AAGTTAGTTTGTCTAGCATCTAAAATAAAAATTGACGTTTCACGTTGTTTGTTTCGTTCAGTTTTCAAAGAACTACTTGGTCGCTCATTTGCGACTTCCTTATGTTAACATTTTCATCTTTCAATGTCAACTAAGTTTTTCATTTCGTTTGTCGCTTTCGACGTTAATGTCATCGGCGACTTGTTCTATATTACACCTCTAAGCTCTAATCGTCAATATGTTTTTATAAAAAATATAAAAAGGCTTATTTCTTTTAAAATAAGCCTTTTTATCACATATCATTCTATTCATTTATTATTTCTCTATAATTGGTAACGAGACGATAAATTGAATAATACCATCCCTATATTCCGCTCGAATACTACCACCTTGTAACTCAACAATACTTTTCGCAATCGCTAAACCGAGTCCCGATCCTTCCGTTACTCTACTTCGAGATTGATCTTTCTTATAGAAACGTTCAAACAAATTCGCTAACTCTTCTCTCGTAAACGCTTCACTATGATTCGCAATTACAATTTGTATATCCCTACGCTGCCTTTGAAGAGAAACTTTTATCTCTCCATCATCTTTACTATACTTAATTGCATTCATTAGTAAATTATCAAATACACGAACCATCTTTTCCGAATCAATCGATGCATAAGCACGTTCCTCAGGAAACTTCTTAACAAACGTAAGTCCATGCTCTTCCGCTTGCGGTACTAGCTCTTCTATTAATTGCTCAAGCAACTCATTTACACATACTTCTTGTTTTTCTAATACAACTTGTTCATTTGTTAACTTCGTATACTCAAATAAATCTTCTATTAAATTTTTTAACTGCTCCGACTTTACAAAAGCAATTCTCGTATACTCATCGTGTTGTTCTTTATTTTCATATTTAGAATCTCGAAGTAATCGTAAGTAACCCATAATAGAAGTAAGTGGTGTACGTAAATCATGAGAGACGTTCGTAATAAGCTCACTCTTCTGTTTCTCTAATTTACGCTCCTTTTCTATATTATTCATAAGCTCTTCTGCCATATTATTAATATTCTCAGTTAAAGCTGCAATCTCATCTTCACCTTTTTTCTCAATGCGGTAGGCTAAGTTACCTCTTTCTATTTCCTTTACGCCTTGTGCCATCGCTTCAATCTGCTTCATCTTTCTCTTTGTTATATAGAAGAAAGAGAAAATGAATACAAGTATACCAATTAAAAACGGGAATGGTCCTTCTTGCGTATCATATATTACCTCTCCCTCTGGAATTCCACTAACAAACATGTACAAATTCTTTCCTTCAATAGTAATAGGTGAAAAAGATATAAACTCTTTTCTTGTACTTTCAAATACATTTCTACCATCTGTATAATTAATCGCGAATGATGCTGCATTACGAATCGTATTATGCAAATCGATTTGCTCTTCTTGCGCTTGCTTTGTTTTATATAAAACTTTACCACTTTCATCAGTAACCAATATCTTCAAAGCTCTAGACCCTTGCTCTAAATTTTGGTTCTCCATTTCGATCATATTTGATATAGCTTCTAATTTATTTTCATGAACCGAACTATTTGCCGCTCCTTGAGCTTGGTGATTAATTTGTTCCATACCAGCCCGATAATCGATAGTTGCTTGACGATTCGCATTCTCAAAAAACGGCGCTGCTGCCTTCGCTGACAAAACTCCTAATAACGCACAAGCAGCAAAAGTAGTAATCAATTGAATCCTTATACTCTTTCGTACGCTCTTTACTAATTTCTCAATTAATTCTCTTATTTTCCTTATATAAGTAAACGGATTAAATATCTTTTTCAATCTTATACCCCACTCCCCATACTGTTTTTATATATCTAGGCTTCCTTGGATTCTCCTCAATCTTTTCACGCACTTTTCGAATGTGCACCATTACAGTATTATCAGACTGGAAAGATCGTTCATTCCACACCTTTTCATAAATTTGCTCCGCACTAAACACCATACCTGGATTTCTAGCTAGCAATTCTAAAATTGAAAATTCCCTCGGAGTTAGTTTCACTTCTTCTCCCTCTACAATAACTTTATGGGTCGAGATGTTGATTTTCATCTCCCCAATTTCTAACTCGTCCTCATTTTGAATAGCGAAACCATTCATTTTCATATAACGGCGTAACTGAGATTTAATTCGTGCAATTAACTCTAACGGATTAAACGGCTTCGTTACATAATCATCTGCCCCTGTTGTTAACCCTAAAATCTTATCCATATCTTGCGTTTTGGCAGAAAGCATAATAATAGGCATTTCTTTCGCTTCCCTTACCTTCATACACATATGAATACCATCCACTTTCGGCATCATAATATCTAATACGACTAGATGTACTTCATTTTCTTCCAATAAACGTAATCCTTCTTCTCCGTCTCCTGCTTGTAATACTTTATATCCTTCATTCTTTAAATAGATTGTAATTAAATTCCGAATTTCTTTTTCATCATCTACGACAAGTATTGTTTCGTGTGCCACAATATCTCCCCCATCACTTTTTTAATCCCTAACTTCTATTATAGGAAAACTTCTGAAGAAAAACGCTCGGAAATCCTTAAGATTTTCTGAAGACGCAAAAAAGATCTAGACTCCCCTTAAGTCTAGACCTTTAAAAAACCCCTTTTATTTACGAACGTAGATGAAATATAGTACGAATAAAACTCCCATAACATACATAATCGGATGAACCTCTTTACGACGACCACTTACTACCATTGTAATTGGATAGAAGATAAATCCAATCGCAATCCCAGTTGCGATACTATACGTAAGTGGCATAGAGATAATTGTAAAGAATGCTGGTACTGCAATCTCGAATTTCTTCCAATCAATTTCCCCTAAGGAAGAAACCATCAAGATTCCTACAATAATTAAAGCCGGCGCCGTTACAGCTGGCGTTACAACACTTAGTAATGGCGAGAAGAATAGTGCCAGTAAGAAGAATCCTGCTGTTACAACTGCTGTAAATCCAGAACGTCCACCCGCTGCTACCCCTGCAGAAGATTCAATATAAGACGTTGTTGTTGATGTACCCAAGATCGCACCAATTACAGTTGCAATCGCATCTGCAAATAATGCTTTTCCTGCACGTGGTAATTTATTGTTCTTCATTAATCCAGCTTGATTCGCAACCGCTACAAGCGTACCTGCTGTATCAAAGAAATCGATAAAGAAGAACGTTATAATAACAATCCCCATTTGAACTGTGAAAATATCTCCGAAGTGCGTTAACGCCACGCCGAACGTTGGTTCTAGACTCGGTATTGCTCCTACTACAGCTTTCGGAGTATCAATTAATCCTGTTGCCACTCCTAAGATCGCTGTAAGAATCATACCGTAAAATACTGCACCATTAACTTTCTTAATCATGAAGATGATTGTCGTAACAACCCCGAAGATTGCTAGTAACGTTGTGCCCTTTGTTAAGTCCCCCAACCCAACAAGAACAGCATCATTTTTCACGATAATTCCTGCATTTTGGAATCCAAGGAATGCAATGAACAATCCGATACCTGCTGCTACTGCAAACTTTAACTCCGATGGAATTGCATTGATGATTTTTTCACGAATACCTGAAGCAGTAAGAATAATAAAGATAATACCTGACATTAATGTTCCGGCAATTGCTGTTTGCCATGGAATACCCATCGTTAACACTGCTGTATAAGCAAAGAACGCGTTAATTCCCATACCTGGCGCTAAAGCAATTGGATACTTCGCGAAAATACCCATAATTAACGAACCGATCGCTGCCGCTAATGCCGTAGCAACGAATACTGCACCTGGATCCATCCCTGTACCTGCTGGTAACCCTTTAACATTTCCAAGCGACAGCGTAGCAGGATTGACAAATAGTACGTAAGCCATAGATAGAAATGTCGTTAACCCTGCTATGAACTCAGTCTTATAATTCGTACCGAGCTCATCAAACTGAAAATAGCGTTTCATCTTACGTTTCCCCCGTTATATGATTACTCGCCGTATTTCACCCTAGCCCTCTTTTATCCCGAGAAATAAAAAGGCTTCCATTGCATATATACATGGAAGCGTTCTATAAACAAAGACAAGTTTCCCCTCATCTTTATACAAACGCCTCGTAGTCAAGCCATTTACGGTAGCTAGGTAGAAACTTTCGGGCCATATCCCCGATATTATACGACGGCATAATATTCACTTTTCGTTTGAATTACATAATCATATTAACTCGACGAAGTAGTTTTGTCAATTTAAAAACGAACATTTTTATAAATTTTTATATTTTCGTTCGTATTAATACCAAAATAAAAAAGGTCCATCTATGCATAAGCAATAGATGGACCTTTTTATAAATACTATTCCCACTCAATAGTTGCTGGTGGCTTACTCGTTACATCATACACGATACGGTTAACGTGTTTTACTTCGTTTACGATACGTACAGAGATTTTCTCTAATACGTCCCAAGGGATACGTGCCCAGTCAGCTGTCATACCGTCGATAGATGTTACTGCACGGATACCTACTGTGTAATCGTAAGTACGCTCGTCACCCATAACACCTACGCTACGCATACCAGGAAGCGCAGTGAAGTATTGCCAGATTTCGCGATCTAAGCCGGCTTTAATAATTTCCTCACGTAAAATCGCATCAGATTCACGAACGATTTCTAATTTCTCTTCTGTGATTTCACCTAATACACGAATACCAAGACCAGGACCTGGGAATGGTTGACGCCATACGATTTCATCAGGAATTCCTAGTTCAGATCCTAATACACGTACTTCATCTTTAAATAACGTGTTTAAAGGCTCAATTAATTTGAACTGCATGTCTTCTGGAAGTCCACCAACGTTATGGTGAGATTTAATTGTTTGTGCAGTTGCTGTACCACTCTCAACGATATCTGTGTAAAGTGTACCTTGCGCTAAGAAGTCCATACCTTGTAATTTTGACGCTTCATCATCAAATACGTAAATGAATTCGTTACCGATGATTTTACGTTTTTGTTCTGGATCTTCTACACCTTTTAACTTGTCCATGAAGCGGTCTCTTGCATCCACTTTAATAACGTTCATATGGAAGCCTTCGCTAAATGTTTTCATAACGCCTTCTGCTTCACCTTTACGAAGTAAACCGTGGTCAACGAAAATACATGTTAATTGATCACCAATTGCTTTATGAATTAATACTGCTACAACAGAAGAGTCTACACCGCCACTAAGTGCGCATAGTACTTTTTTGTCTCCAACAGTTTCACGAATCTTTTCTAATTCTACTTCAATAAAGTTCTCCATGTTCCATCCTTCAGAACAACCACATACGCCGAATACGAAGTTTTTAATTAAATCGTTACCGTGCTCAGAGTGACGTACTTCTGGGTGGAATTGTACACCGTATAAGTTTTTCGCTTCATTGCTCATACCAGCAATTGGGCAAGACTCACTTGTTGCATCTACTACGAATCCTTCAGGTAAACCAGTTACTAAGTCGCCATGGCTCATCCATACAACTTGCTCTTCTGGAAGGTTCGCATATAATTTTGATTCGTTCTCTACTTTAAGAACAGCTTTTCCGTACTCACGGTGATTTGCACGCTCTACTTTACCACCGAAGTGTTGCGTCATAAGCTGCATACCGTAACAAATACCGAAGATTGGTAAACCTAGTTCAAAGATTTTTTCATCACAATGTAATGCACCTTCACCGTATACACTATTTGGTCCACCAGAGAAAATAATCCCTTTTGGATTCATTGCTTTAATTTCTTCTGCAGTAATTGTATGTGGATGAAGTTCACTGTATACACCGAACTCACGAATTCGACGTGCTATTAACTGATTGTATTGACTTCCAAAATCTAAAACGATAATTGTATCGTGTTGTTTCTTCAAAATAATCACCCCAACGTTAGTTCTCGTATATAAATATTTTCACCAATTTGGCGAAAAGCATTACCAATATAATAAAAAAAGCCAGTCCTCCGCCTCTAGTCTCATAACAAAGAAAAGGCAGGGGTCTGGCTTTATAAAGAAAGATAGTCTCCGCTCTTTATAAATATAAGACACACTGCCTTCATAGTCAGGTTGTTTACGGTAACCCGGTAGAGACTCTCAAACCATATCATTGAGGATATATGAAGGATCGTTTTATATTATCTTCCTAGATTCTAACAATGAAGTATCAATATGGTCAAGAGAGAAAGCGACAAAATTCTACAGAAATTCATTTCCTTTTCTAAAAAACATAAAAAAACATCCATTTCTATATAGAAATGGATGTTTTTTAGGGCAAACGGAATTACATCATTCCGCCCATACCGCCCATGCCCATGCCGCCCATGTCAGGCATTGCTGGTGCATTTGGTTCTGGCTTGTCAGCAACTACAGCTTCAGTTGTTAAGAACATAGCTGCAACAGATGCTGCGTTTTGAAGTGCAGAACGAGTTACTTTAGCTGGATCTACGATACCAGACTCAAGCATGTTAACCCATTCGCCAGTAGCTGCGTTGAAACCAACGCCTACTTTTTCGCCTTTTAGACGCTCTACAACTACAGATCCTTCTAGACCAGCGTTGATTGCGATTTGACGAACTGGCTCTTCTAGTGCACGAAGTACGATGTTGATACCTGTTGCTTCGTCGCCTTCAGCTACGATAGAAGCTACTTTTGTGTATACGTTCATAAGTGAAGTACCACCACCTGCAACGATACCTTCTTCTACTGCTGCACGAGTTGAGTTAAGTGCATCTTCAATGCGAAGTTTGCGCTCTTTTAACTCAGTTTCAGTTGCTGCACCTACTTTAATTACTGCTACGCCACCTGCTAGTTTAGCAAGACGCTCTTGTAATTTTTCACGATCGAATTCAGAAGTTGTTTCTTCTAATTGCGCACGGATTTGACCGATGCGAGCTTCGATTTGCTCTGTGCTTCCTACACCTTCAACTACAGTTGTGTTTTCTTTTGTAACAACAACTTTACCAGCGCGTCCTAAAGATTCAACTGTAGCAGATTTTAAGTCACGACCTAATTCTTCAGTGATTACTTCGCCACCTGTTAAGATTGCGATATCTTCTAGCATTGCTTTACGACGGTCACCAAATCCAGGAGCTTTAACAGCTACTACGTTGAATGTACCACGAAGTTTGTTCACTACTAATGTAGCTAAAGCTTCGCCTTCAACATCTTCAGCAATGATAAGAAGTGGTTTACCTTGTTGTACCACTTGCTCTAATACTGGTAAGATTTCTTGAATGTTAGAAATCTTTTTGTCAGTGATTAAGATGTATGGGTTATCAAGAACTGCTTCCATTTTGTCAGAATCAGTAATCATGTAAGGAGATGCATATCCACGATCAAATTGCATACCTTCTACTACGTCTAATTCTGTTGTGAATCCTTTAGACTCTTCTAAAGTAATAACGCCGTCGTTACCAACGCGCTCCATTGCTTCAGCGATTAATTGACCTACTTCTTCGTCAGCTGCAGAAATAGCAGCTACTTGTGCGATAGAAGATTTGCCTTCGATTGGTTTAGAAATCGTTTTTAATTCTTCAATTGCAGCAGTAACAGCTTTTTCGATACCTTTACGAAGACCCATTGGGTTAGCACCAGCTGTTACGTTTTTAAGACCTTCACGAATCATAGCTTGCGCTAATACAGTTGCAGTTGTTGTTCCGTCACCAGCTACGTCATTTGTTTTGCTAGCAACTTCTGCTACTAATTTCGCACCCATGTTTTCGAATGCATCTTCTAATTCGATTTCTTTTGCGATTGTTACACCATCATTTGTAATAAGTGGTGAACCAAATTTTTTCTCAAGTACAACGTTACGACCTTTTGGTCCAAGCGTAACTTTTACTGCGTTTGCAAGAGTGTCGACACCGCGAAGCATCGAACGACGTGCTTCTTCACTAAATTTAATATCTTTTGCCATAATAATTGACCCCCTTGGATTTTTTAAGATTTATATAATTAACCGATAACTGCTAAAATGTCACTTTCACGTAAAATCAAGTAGTCTGTACCTTCATATTTCACTTCAGTACCTGCATATTTTGAGAAGATGATAAGATTACCTGCTGCTACCTCTAAAGCAACACGCTCACCATTCTCAAGCACTCGACCAGTACCTACTGCAACAACTTTACCCTCTTGTGGTTTTTCTTTTGCAGTATCTGGTAATACGATACCACTTGCTGTTTTTTCTTCTGCTTGAACAAGCTCAATTACAACGCGATCACCTAATGGCTTTAGCATGAACAATAACCTCCTCATTTTGTTATGTAAATTTCTTTTATTAGCACTCAAGTCATCCGAGTGCTAACACACTTATAATAATAAATAATCTCAATTTCTTTTGCAAGTAAAAAAATCATAATTTTTTCGCAAATCACTATATAAACTTTCTATATAGAATACTGCCTTTACTATATGAATCGTTGTTTCCACTGCTCGTATGTTACAATATGAAAGGACACCCTAAGTTGTTTTCGCTACACACACAACTTTCTCCTGTCTTCTATTATAATTTCAAATAAGGATTTACGAAAAAAACATAATTCAAGTGAGGTTTATATCGTAGGTAGCATATTTACATGTTATCCTAACTTATCTCATACACTATAGTTAGAAAGGATGGTTAAACCATTTGAAGAAACAATACTGGTGGATTATCGTTACATACATTTTAATGCAGTTATCTGGCGTTGTTGGATTACCACTTCTCCTAAAAACAGGACTCTATGATAATAGAGGATTTACCATTGAGGAAAAAGGACAAATCATAACGGGACACTGGGCAATCATTAGCTTCTTTATTGCATTATGTATCGTACTTTGGTTACTTAGAACAGATATTCGTGACAGGCATTTAGATGCAATGCGCTCTTCTGTTCCAGCTACTATTGGATGGATTTTTATCGGGTTCTTCTTAGCTTTCTTTTCACAAATAGTTGCCGGTATGATCGAGATGCAACTGCTAGGAATTAAACAAGGTTCAGAAAATACAATGAAACTGATGGAAATTGCAAGAACGACACCTTGGTTCCTTATTGTTGTTTCTATAATTGGACCTATCTTAGAAGAAATCGTATTTAGAAAAATTCTATTCGGTACACTTTATAAGAAGTTTAACTTCTTTATTGCAGCTATCATTAGTTCGCTTGTATTCGCAGCAATTCATTTTGATTTTACTCACTTATTGGTATACACTGCTATGGGGCTCGTATTCGCCTTCTTATATGTGAAGACGAAACGTATTATCGTTCCGATTGCAGCTCATGTTGCAATGAATACATTAGTCGCTATTGGGCAAATTTTTATGAGCAATGAACAAATTCAAGAAATGATTAAAGAAGCTGAAAAAATGCAAGGCTTTATCGGAGGATTTTTTGTATGAGAAACTCACCATTGTTCATGGCTGCACTATACTTCCTTCTTGGATGTATCTTTACACGCTTCGCCATTACGAACGTGACAGATACAATCTGGAATATGTGGACAATACTATTTGCAGTTATGGCAACAATTGATTTTAATTTGGCACTTCGCCTTATATTAGTTAAATTCACAAAGAAGAAACAATAATAAAACGCAGAGGTCGCTTCCTCTGCGTTTTATTGTGGATAGTTTTTCAAAAAGTAAACTAATGTTTGTAACTCTACAGCTAAGTCAATATGATGAATTCTAATATTCTCTGATACGTTTAATCGCGCTGGTGTGAAATTCAAAATACCGTGCACGCTTGTTTCAGCTAATCTATCTGCTACAGCTTGCGCTACTGTAGCCGGTACTGTTAATATTGCCACTTGTATATCATTTGATAATCTCTCTTCTAATTCATCTAAATGATATACAGGAATGCCCCCGATTTCTGTTCCAACTTTCTCTTCACTAACATCAAATGCCATTTCAATTTTTGTATTATTGTTTTTCGTGAAATTATAATGTAAGAAAGCGGTCCCTAAATTACCTACTCCAATAAGTGCTACACGTGTTATATCATCTTGATCAAGTGTTTCGCGGAAAAATGATAATAAATAATTTACGTTATATCCATATCCCTTTTTCCCTAACGCTCCAAAATACGAAAAATCTCTTCGTATTGTTGCGGAATCTACTTTTACTGCCTCACTCAATTCGGCCGATGAAACACGCTGCTTACCAGAAAGAGATAAGTTTTGGATAAATCGATAGTATAGAGGCAATCTTTTAGCAGTGGCTTGTGGAATCTTTTGCTGATCCATATGACCTCTCCTCTCTTCCTATCTTTATTCATATACTTTAATCAAATACAGAAGTTTAGCACTCATTAAATTCCTTGTATAATAAAGAGAAGAAGTATTCTCTCTTTATTTTAAACTATACACTATTTTTAGTATGATTGAGAAATATAAACATGGCAAAGTTAAGAAATTATTTGAGGTGAAAACATTGATTTTATTACAAGTAAACGCGCTTTCGAAATTATACGGTGCAGAAACAATTCTTGCAAACATAAAATTGGAAGTACAAACAAAAGATCGTATCGCATTAGTTGGAAGGAATGGAGCAGGTAAATCTACATTATTAAAAATTATCGCTGGTGAATTATCTCATGATGGTGGCGAAATTATAAAACCGAAAGATGTCTCAATCGGATATTTAGCTCAAAATACTGGACTAGAAACGTCTTTAACAATTTGGGATGAAATGCTAACCGTCTTTACCCATTTACAGCAAATGGAGACAAAACTCCGAAGGCTTGAGCAAGAAATGGGAAAAGAAGAAAACTTTTCAAACGAAGCTACATATGAAAGATTGTTAGCTGATTATGACCAATTACAACTCAATTATAAAGATCAAGGTGGATATCAATATGAAGCGGATATTCGCTCCATTTTAAGCGGCCTTGGCTTCCCAGTTGAAACGCACCAGACGACGATCTCTACTTTAAGCGGCGGGCAAAAAACAAGATTAGCTCTCGGGAAATTATTATTAACAAAACCAGACTTACTTATTTTGGACGAGCCTACAAACCATTTAGACATCGAAACATTAACATGGCTTGAGCAATATTTGCAAGGTTATCCTGGCGCAATATTAATCGTCTCACATGACCGTTATTTCTTAGACAAACTCGTTACACAAGTATATGAAATTTCGAATAAAGAAAGCAGACGATTTGTTGGTAACTACAGTAAATATTTAGACTTAAAATCAGCATTATATGAGCAAGAAATGAAACGTTACGAAAAACAACAAGATGAAATCGCAAAACTTGAGGACTTCGTTCAAAAGAATATAGCTCGCGCTTCTACAACGAAACGTGCTCAAAGTCGCCGTAAACAACTAGACAGAATGGAATTATTAACGAGACCATTAGGGGATTCTAAGTCAGCATCATTCCACTTCGATATTGAAAAACAAAGTGGAAATGATGTTTTACAAGTAAATGATGCAACCATCGGCTATGATGAAAACCCTATAATTGAACATGTAACTATGCGCTTAACTCGCGGAGATAGTGTTGCTTTAGTTGGTCCAAACGGAATTGGGAAATCCACATTGTTAAAATCTATTGTGAATAAGTTACCACTATTAAATGGTGATGTTTCTTTCGGATCAAATGTATCTGTTGGTTATTATGATCAAGAACAAGCAAACTTAACATCTTCTAAACGGGTTTTAAATGAACTATGGGATGAATATCCACTGCAACCGGAAAAAGAAATCCGTACTATACTTGGGAATTTTTTATTCACAGGAGATGATGTACTGAAACCAGTATCTTCCCTTAGTGGCGGACAAAAAGCTCGATTAGCTCTTGCAAAACTTATGATGCAAAAGTCAAATTTGTTAATTCTAGATGAGCCTACGAACCACCTTGATTTAAATAGTAAAGAGATTTTGGAGAATGCTTTAATTGATTACCCAGGGACTCTTCTATTCGTCTCACATGACCGCTACTTTATTAACCGTGTAACAACGACTGTGGTTGAGTTATCAACAGAAGGTGCACAGGAATATTTAGGGGATTACGATTACTACGTTGAAAAGAAAAATGAAATGATTGAACGTGCAGAACTTGAACAGCAAGAAAGTGACGTTCCTGTTCAAAAGGTGGTTGCACAAGAGAAATTAAATTATTTAGAAGAAAAAGAGCGTAAAAAACTAGAGCGTCAACGCACTAGAAAAATTGAAGAGCTAGAACAAAGTATAGTGGAATTAGAAGAAGAAATTGCTACGTTAGAAGATCAACTTTGCTTACCAGAAATATATGCAGATTATGAAAAAGCTAGTGAAATTACAACTAAAAAGCAAACGCTACAAGAACAACTTGAAACTTGTATGGCAGAATGGGAAGAGCTGCATGTATAAGCATATTTAAATAAGGAAGATGTCTCATAAGTCAGGATTTTTGACTATGTGACATCTTTTTTTAGTACTTAAACAATTTTTTGAATATATCTATCGTAACTTAGAATATACTAACGATTTTTTAAATATATCTATTGTAACCCTATATATATTAACAATCCGACACGAAATATCGATTTAACGACAAAGATTGACAATATTAGCATCTTCTATAATAGGGAGATGTTTCAAAATATTTTTCGGGGATATCTTCTTACTTTTTATTTCCCGAAAAAGAACAAATTCAAAGGTCTGACATCAACCTATTTATCCACAAGTTTATACACATATCCACCTTTATAAAATAAACATTAAAATAACTTTTCCACATTATCCACAGCCAACAAAAAAGTTATCAACATTTTATATACACAATAAAACCCACATTATCAACAGATAATATGGGTTTTATCCACAACCTGTGGTTAATTATGTGTATAACTATGCTTCAATATCTAATCCTGGATTTGCATTTAAGGCTAATGTTGCACGCTTACCTTGTTCATAAGCAATTGTCCCTGCCGCTGCAATCATCGCTGCATTATCTGTGCATAAAGATAGCGGCGGAATAATTAATTCAATGTTTTCTTTTTGTGCAAATTCCTCTTCTAATCGCGCACGAAGTCCTTTATTAGCAGCTACTCCACCAGCAAGAAGTAATTGCTTTACATTATAAGCTTCTGCTGCACGAGCTGCTTTCGTTACAAGTACATCTATTACACTTTCTTGGAAACTTGCCGCTAAATCTTCTGGTGCAATTTCTATACCGCGCTGTTTTGCGTTATGCACAGTGTTGATAACTGCTGATTTCAATCCACTAAAGCTAAAATCATACGAATCCGGTTCTAGCCATGCACGAGGCAAATCAATTGTCGGTTCTCCTTCATGTGCAAGGCGATCAATATGAGGACCACCTGGATATGGCATAGATAACGTACGAGCTACTTTATCATATGCTTCTCCAGCTGCATCGTCTCGTGTTTCACCAATTACTTCGAATGAACCATGTTCTTTCATATAAACAAGTTCTGTATGCCCACCAGATACAACAAGTGATAATAACGGGAATTGAACTTCTTTTACTAAACGGTTCGCATAAATATGACCAGCAATATGATGAACACCGACTAACGGAATATCATGTGCAAACGCTACTGCCTTCGCTGCATTTACTCCAATTAGAAGTGCTCCTACTAAACCAGGACCTTCTGTTACAGCAATTGCATCAATATCATCAAATGTGATGTTTGCTTCCTTTAAAGCTTCTTCTAACACAACTGTAATTTCTTCTACATGATGACGTGATGCAATCTCTGGTACAACGCCGCCAAAACGTTTATGACTTTCAATTTGTGATGCAACGACATTCGCAATAATTTCCGTTCCATTTTTAACAACTGCTACTGCTGTTTCATCACAACTTGTTTCAATACCAAGTATAATCGTATTTTTTTCCATTATATATTCACCCACATTACGAGACCATCTTCCTGATTGTCTGCATAGTATCGTTTACGAATCCCACCATTTTGAAATCCGTATTTTCTGTATAACTGCTTTGCTACTTCATTTGATACACGTACTTCCAGTGTCATTGTTTTTACCCCTAGTTCTTTCGCTTCAGAAATAACTGCTTTCAATAGGGCATCTCCTAACTTTTGACCTCGGTATTCTGGCAAAATAGCTATATTTGTTATATGTGATTCATCAATAATTATCCACAATCCACAATACCCGACTACACGACCATCTTTTTCTAACACAATATAATGTGCATGTTCATTCATCGTTAATTCACGGTGAAAGGCATCTGCAGTCCAAGGAGTTGAAAAAGACGCTTCTTCAATAGCTACAATTTGAGCAATATCATCAAGCTCCATCTTTCTAAATATCATATCCATCTTCTGCAAGCTCCTACTTGTTTTGACTTTCTAACCACTTTGTTTCAGCTTCAGCTAAACGAAGATAGCTTGGAACAAACGTATGCACATCTTGTTCTTCTTTTTGTAATCCTAAGAATGCTAGCTCACTTGGTCTTGGGTTATTTTTAGTAAATGGAGCGAATACAGCTTGATCACCTAAATGTTCTATAATTGTTTCTTTATGCAATTTAACATCGTTACCGATAAATAAAACAGGCTGTCCTTTATCTTTTAACATTTGCAACCAGTCTACAATAAGAATAATTCGGTCTTCTTCTATTGAAGTTAACTGCTCTCCTTCATATGTATATAACCCAGTATAAATTTGCCCACGTCTTCCATCAAATAAAGGACAAATTAACCCGTTAAAGTTAGCACCGTTTGCAGCTACTACCTCTAAACTTGATACACCTACAATTGGTATTTGAAGTGACCAAGCTAATGTTTTCGCCGCTGTCACGCCTATACGAACACCTGTATAGGATCCAGGTCCAGCAGCTACAACGATTTTAGTTAATTCCTTCGGTTTTACGCCACACTCTTTTAACAGTTTCTCTACAGCTGGCATAAGACGTACAGAATGGTTTTTTGTTAAATTTGTAATGATTTCCCCAATTACGTTTTCTTCCTCAATAAGGGATACACCCATTACGTAATTTGAAGTATCAATTGCTAGTACTTTCATCTTGTAATAGCTCCTCACATAATCTAATATAGCGATCTCCAATTGGCTCGAGTATAATTTTTCTTGTGTCATCTCCAGCATGGAATAAACTAATTTGTAACTTTTCATTCGGTAAATATGCTTCTATTAAATGAGCCCATTCTACTACCGTAATTCCTTCACCGTAGAAATATTCATCAAAGCCTAAGTCCTCTTCACTTTCTGCTAAGCGATACACGTCCATATGATATAGCGGTAATCTTCCTTTATATTCTTTGATGATATTAAAGGTAGGACTATTTACAACTCTTTTCACTCCAAGACCTTTTGCTAGTCCCTTTGTAAAAGTCGTCTTACCAGCTCCAAGATCTCCTTCTAAAATAATTACATCTTGTGCCTCTACGAGCTCACCTAATTTTTCTGATAACCTTTGTGTTTCCTCAGAAGATTTTGTTGTTACTTCATATTTACTCACAGACTTCACCTACTTTACTCACAATGTTCTCTGCTCTTTATTATACAGGTTTTGAATATATAAAAAAGTCCTTAGGAGTTGTCCTAAGGATAGTTTGACTGTCTTTATTAGTTTTTTGTTAAAACAAATAAAAAAATACGAAACAACTTGTTTCGTTCTTTTCTTTATATGAAATGGCGGTCCCGACCGGGGTCGAACCGGCGATCTCCTGCGTGACAGGCAGGCATGTTAACCACTACACCACGGGACCATTTGGTTGCGGGGACAGGATTTGAACCTGCG